>NZ_JBHWIE010000237.1:0-11215 GCF_042732085.1 Actinosynnema sp. NPDC059797 | reverse complement strand
GCGGTACACCGCGCGGGGGTCCTCGACGTCCCACAGCCGGACCGTGTCGTCGACGCTGCCGGTGGCGAGGACCCGGCCGTCCGGGCTGAACGCGGCTGCGGTGGGGAACATCCCGTGCTCCAGCTCCCGGGGCGGGACACCGGAGCCGGGGTCGAGGGGCCACAGCCGGCCGTTGCGCGCGCCCTCCGCCGTGAACAGCAACCCGCCGCCCGGCCGGTACAGCGCCGGCGCGGCGCCGTGGAGGTGGTTCCCGATGGGCTCGCCGACCCGGGTGGGCTGGAGCACCTCGGTGGTGCGCCACGTGGTGATGTGGTGGTCGGCGCCCGCCGTGGCGAGCCTGGTGCCGTCGGCGGTGAACACGACCTCGTTGACGGCGCCGTCGTGGTCGGTCAGCGGCAGGCCGATCCGCCGGGGCGCGGCGGGCGCGGTGACGTCCCACAGCACCGCCGTCCGGTCGCCGCTCGCGGTCGCCGGCGTCCTGCCGTCCGGGGAGAACGAGACGTCCCGCACGGACCGGCCGTGCGCCGTGATCGGATCGCCCAGCCGCACCGGCGCGGCCGGGTCGCGGACGTCGAACAGCGCGACCTCGGAACCTTCGCCCGCGGTGGCGGCGACGAGGCGGCCGTCCGGGCTGAAGGCGACGTCGCCGTGGTCGTCGAACACCCGGACCGGCGTGCTCAGCCTGCGCGGCGCGCCACCGGAGCCGACGTCCCAGAGGACCAGCCCGCCGCTGGTGGAGGCGAGGGTGCGGCCGTCCGGGCTGAACGCGGACGCGAGCACCCAGTTCGAGTGGTCGGTGAGCGGCGCGCCGAGCTGCTCCGGCCGGGCCGCCGGGTCGCTGTCCCAGAGGTGGGTCTCGCTGTGGTCGGCGGCGACCCAGTCGGCGGCGGCGCGTTCGACCACCCGCACGGCGCGCAGCGCGGAGCCGCGCTCGGTGAGGAGCTCGTCCAGCGGCGGCCACGCGGTCAGCAGCGCTTCGTGGGCGAGCCCGACCTGGTCGCCGTCCGCGGTGAGCAACCGGTGGTCGACGAACACCTCCAGCGCCACCCGCACGTCCGGCGGCAGCGAGTGGGCGGGGACCCGCCGCTGCGTGCGCCGGTCGTTGTCGTCCAGCGCGACCAGCCGGAACAACCCGGTGAGCACGTCGCGCTCGGTGAGGCCGCTGCGTTCCACCGCCGTGGCGAGCGCGTGGTCCGCCCGGCCGGCCGGCACCGCGTGCAGCGCCGTGAGGTGCCGGTACCCCGACTGGGCGGCCGGCGCGTCGTAGTCGGCGAGGCCGATCGCGTCGCCCCGGGTGCGGCCGTGCGCGAGCTGCTGCAGCGCGAACGCCAGCAGCGGCAGCGCCTCGCCGCTCGCGGTGTCGCCCACCAGCCGGGCGACCAGCTCGGGCCGCACGCGCAGGCCGGCGATCGACGCGGGCTCGGAGATGGCGAGCCGGAGCATGTCCCGGGCCGGTGGCCCGAGCAGGAACGGCTCGACCCGGTCGAGTTCGCCCAGCCCGCCGAGGTCGTCCAGGAACTCCGAGCGGAGCGTGATCACCACCTCGGTGGTCCCGCCGTCCAGCGCCCGCCGGAGCAACCGGGCGAGCCGGGCGCGCTCCCCGTCGTCGGCGCGGGTGAACAGCTCCTCGCCCTGGTCGATCGGGACGAGCAGCCGGGGGCGGCGCGGTCCCTCGGCCGGCAGCTCCTCGGCGAGGCGGCGGAGCCCGTCGTCGTCCGCCGGCCTCCCGCGGACCTCCTCCAGCCGCCAGGGCAGCCCGTGCCCGCGCGCGGTGGCGGTGACCGCCCGCGCCGGCGCCGACACCGGGTCGTCGCCGGGCCGCCACGGCGCGAGGCGGAGCCGGTCGCCCAGCGCCGGCACCAGCCCGGCCCGCAGCAGCGACGACTTGCCGCACCCGGACGGCCCGGTCACCGCGACCACGCCCCGCCCGGCGACCGCGCACGCGTGCGGCCAGCTCCCTGGTCTCGCCCTCGCGGCCGAAGAACACCCCGGTCAGCTCCTCGGTGAACGGTTCGAGGCCGGGGTAGGGGTTGTCCCCGTCGAGCCACTCGCCCCCGCCGCCGGCGTCGATGCGCTTGAGCGCCGAGAGCAGCCACCCCTTCGCCTCGGCGGGGTCCTGCCCGAGGTCGCTGTGCTGCCGGCGGTCCAGCAGCGGGTGCCGGTCCGGCGTGGTCCGCAGCGGCAGGATCCGGCACTGATCGAGTCGGCGATCGCGATCTCTGCGGTGCACCACGTCGAGAGCAGGTAGGAGGGGTCAGCAGGCACGCGACGGCGTCGCAGCGCCGCAGCTCCCGGTACAGCCGGGTTTCCAGTCCTCGCCCAGCTCGATGCCCCGCTGCCGGTCGCGGTCGAAGAACACGTCGTGCCCGGCGTCGCGCAGCCAGGCGAAGACCTCGCTCGCCAGTTCCCGGTCGCGCGAGGCGTAGCTGAGGAAGACCTTGGCCACGACACCCCCCGGACGGACACCCGCTGAGCGGTCGATCGTAGTAAGACCACGCCCCGCCCGACGGAGGTTCCCGGGATCGGAGGACTCCCGGTGTGGTCGCGCCGGCTCCGGGTACCCGCGCCCACATGATGAAACGTGCGCTGTGGCAGGGCCTGGTCGCCGGCGCGGCCGGGGTCGCGGTGATGACGGTGGGGGAGAAGCTGGAGCAGCGCCTGACCGGGAGACCGGACTCCCACGTCCCCGCCAGGGTGCTCCAGCGGCTGACGGGGATGGAGGAGCGCCCGGGGCGGCAACCGCTGCCGGTGAACTGGGCGATGCACTTCGGGCAGGGCGTGGTGCTCGGGGTCCTGCGGTCGGTGATGGCCAACGCCGGCCTGCGCGGCCCGTGGTCCTCGGCGAAGTTCGCGGTGGTGCGGCTGACCAACGACCAGATCCTGGAGAACGCCACCGGCGTCGGCGCCCCGCCGTCCACCTGGCCGCGCGGCGAGCTGGTGGTGGACCTGCTGCACAAGACCGTCTACGCCTTCGTCACCGGCGCGGTGGCCGACGCCCTCGCCGCCCGCTCCGGCCCGGGTCCCGGTCAGCGGCACGCGGCCCTCCGGCCCGGCCGGCACGCCGACGTCGGACCGCTGCCGCGCGACACGGCCCACGCGCGCTGACCGCCCCGGGGGGCGTGGTGGCCCCGGGCCGCCGGGCGTCGACCGGCGAGACGGCCCGGGTTCCTACGATCACCCGGTGGACGGGACCCCGGCCGAGGTGTTCGAGTGGCTGCACGACGAGGCCGTGGTGATGTGGTGCCTCACCTTCGTCGAGGCGGTGGGCGCGGACGACGTGCTGGCCGCGTTCGGGGCCGAGCCGCTGGGCGAGCCGGCGAGCTGGGCCACGCTGCCCGTGAACGCCTCCGAGCGGGGCAGCGGTGTCAGGGTGGCGCCGCTGGGCCGCTGGTCGTTGGCGATCGAGCTGGAGTCGATCCTCGGGAGCGGGGAACGCGTCCTGCGCGGGTTGTCGCGTGGCGGACGTGCCCTCAACCTCCTCCGCACCGGCTCGGGCCTGGAGCTGGTCCAGTACTGGGTGCGCGGTGAGCTGGTGTGCGGGTTCGAGCCCGGCATGGAGGAGTCGCGCGGCGGGGCGGCGCCCGACGCGCTCCTGGGTGACATGGCGGCGGTGGGCATGGTGAGCGGGTCGGGTCGGGAGGCCGAGGCGCCGGTCGAGGCGCCGTTCCTGCTGGCCCGGAGGCTGACTGGGATCACCGCTGACCGCGCGTTGGTGCTGGGTTCGGCCTGGCCTGCCGGGATCGCGGGGTGAGGCGGGAAGCGCCTGCCCGCGCCCTCACGGTGCGGGTACCCCTTCGACGATGGACAGGCGGGTGCCGGTCGGCAGCACGCGCGTCAGGCGGAGGCCCGCCCGGGTGAACAGGGCGTCGAAGTCGGCGCGGGTGCGCTCCCTGCCGGTGAAGGAGCTCATCATCAGCAGGTCGATGACCTTGCCCGGGTCGGGGTCGTTGCCCGGTGGGACCACCGCGTCGACCACCAGGACGCGGCCGTGCGGGGACATCGCCCGCCGGCAGTGCTCCAGGATGCGCAGGCAGTGCTCGTCGTCCCAGTCGTGCAGGATCCGCTTGACCAGGTAGGCGTCGCCGTGCGGGGCCTCGGCGAAGAAGTCGCCCGCGACGAGGTCCCAGCGGTCGTCCGCGCCGAGTTCGCCGAGGCGGTGGCCCCGGAGCACGTGCGGTTGGTCGAACAGCACCCCGCGCACGCCGGGGTGCTCGCGCAGCACGTCCAGCAGCAGGCCGCCGTGACCGCCGCCGACGTCGACCACCGTCGCGCCCGGCGGGAAGTCGCAGGCGCGGGCGACGAGGGGGTTCTCCGGGTCGGACATCGACGCCATGCCGACGTGGAAGATCGCCGCGGTGTCGGGGTCCCGGGCGAAGTGCTCGAAGAACGGCACCCCGAAGAGCCGGTCGAACGGCGACCTCCCGGTGCGCACGGCCTCCTCCAGCTCGCCGGCGGGCCGCCAGAACGACTCGTCGGTGAGCATCAGGACCGCCGGGCCGAACGACGACGGCAAGTCGGTGCGCAGCAGCTCCGCCGCCGGGGTGAGCGCGAATCGGCCGTCGTCGCCCTCGGTGAAGACCCCGCGCGTGGCCAGCAGCCGCAACGCCCGGTGCAGGTTGAGCGGGTCCGCGCCGACCGACCGGGCCAGCTCGGCGACCGGGCGCGGTCCCGCCACCAGGTGGTCGGCCACGCCCAACGCCGTCACGGCCCTCAGGGCGGCGGGCACCAGGTAGCTCAACGCGATGTCCATCAGGGCGAAGCGGGGATCGGTTTCCGCCGCCGGCCCGACCGGGCCGGGGGACTCCTCGACAGCTGCCACGCGGCGCACTGTATTGATCACACTCGGTGATCACCAGGGTGGGGAGCGGGTTTCACCCACCTGCCTGACGGGGGCCCGGTCAGGCAGGTCCAGCGGCGGTGCGGAACCGCGCGGCACCGCATTCGTGCGTTCTTGCCGGCCCATTTCCCTGCGCCGCGTTAATCCAGGCTCACCCCATCGTGGAGTGGTCGCCCGTCTTCCGCGCGAGTACGGTCCATATTCGAGGATGGCCACCTCTCCTGTCATTTTTCACAGCACGCGGTGGATATCGCCGGGATGATGAGGTGACCTCATGACCGTGGAAGTCCTGGACCTGCTCAGGGAAGGTCTGCCGGAAAGCTCCGCGCCGAAGCGGCGGATCGTCGTCGTGGGCGCCGGGATGGCCGGGTTGACCGCCGGCCTGCTGCTCAGGGACGCCGGCCACGAGGTGACGATCCTGGAGGGGCAGAACCGCCTCGGCGGTCGCATCCTGACCCACCGCGGGTTCGCCGGCGACATGTACGGCGAGTTCGGCGCGATGCGCTTCCCCGAGCAGCACCCGCTCGTGCAGCACCTGATCAAGAACCGCTTCGGGCTGGCGACCGCGCCGTTCCCCATGTACGACGAGGACACGTTCGTGTTCCTCCAGGGAAAAGGCGTGCGCCGCGGCGACTTCACCGCCGACCAGTTCAACTTCGACCTGCTGCCCGACGAAGCCGACAAAGCGCCGCACGAACTGCTCCGGCACACCGTGCAACCGCTCGTCGACATCATGGAGCACGAGGACCAGGAGAAGGCGTGGCACCGGCTCCTGACCGACTACGACCGGTACACGCTGCTGGGCTACCTCAAGGAGCGCGGCCTCAGCGACGGCGCGCTGTCCATGCTCGGCCCCCTGTTCAACCTGGAGGGCCGCTACCACTTCTCGCTGGTCGAGTGGTTCTCGCACTACTACGAGGACGTGTTCGGCCACCTCGTCTACATCGTCGACGGCGCGGACAGCCTGCCGCGCGCGTTCGAGACCGAGCTGATGGACCACATCCGGCTCGGCGCGCAGGTCCACGCCGTCGACCAGGGCGACCGCGAGGTGCGGGTGCACTACCGCACCGGCCGCCAGGCGCACGAGATCACCGCGGACGAGTGCGTCATCACCGTCCCGTTCGCCGGCCTGCGCCACATGGAGATCAGCGGGCTCGACCCGGACAAGTGGTACGCCATCCGCAACACCTACTACGGCCGCGCGCACAAGCTGTTCATGCAGTTCAGCGAGCGCTGGTGGGAGAGCGCGTACGGCATCACCCACGGCCTGACCGTCACCGACCTGGCGATCCGCAACGTGGTCTACCCGCCCGCCGGGCAGGACACGCGCTTCCGCAAGGGCGTCATGATCGCCTCCTACTGCTGGGAGCAGGACAGCATGCCGTACACGCCGCTGGCCGGCGACGAGTGCGTGGCGCAGGCGCTGGAGGACCTGGCCAAGATCCACCCCGAGGCGAAGGACACCTTCGAGTTCGGCGTCTACAAGGACTGGGCGCTGGACTGGTTCGCCTGCGGCATCGGCCCGCTGTTCCGCGCCTTCGAGATGAGCGAGAGCTTCTACGAGGACGTGATCCGGCCGGTCAACCGGGTGTGGTTCGCCAACGACGCGTGCGACCGGCGGCACCGCCGGTGGGTGGAGGGCGCGCTGAAGGCGGCCGTCAAGAACGCCTACGCCATCAACGAGGGCATGCGCGACGAGATGCCCTGGAAGGACTGAGGCCCCGGAAGGACTGAGGCCCCAGCCGGCGGGTGCGTCCTCGACGGCCCGCGGCGCTAGCCGGTCAGGACGCCGGTGGTGGTCAGCAGCAGGGCGACGGCGGGCAGGAAGTTGTTGACCTGGTGGGCCACCACCGACGCCAGCAGGTTGCCGGTGAACAGGCGGGCCAGGCCCAGCGGGATGGACAGCACCAGCAGCAGCGGGGTGCGCAGCAGCTCCAGGTGGGCGATCGAGAACACGGCGCTGGTCACCGCGAACACCACCCACCGGTTCAGGCCCCAGCGCTCGAGCGCCCGCCACAGCGCGCCCCGGAACAGCACCTCCTCGCCGATGGGCGCGACGAGCCACACCGCCAGGAAGGCGATCACGGCGGGCAGGGGGCTCAGCTCGCGACCGGCGAACGCGTCGCCGACCGCGGACGTGGCCTGCTCGTCGCCCACCCACAGCGCCCACAGGGCCGCCGCGGGCAGGGTGAGGAGCAGGCCGCCCGCGCCCAGCGCCAGGCCGATGCCGAGGTCGCGCCAGTTCCAGCGGAACGCCAGCTCGCGCCGCGCCCGCCCGGCTCGCGGACCGCCGCCCAGCCACGCCGTCCCGGCCACCGCGACGAGCGCCGCCAGCGTGATCGGCACGACCAGCAGCGTCAGCAGCGGCCAGGGCGGCAGCCCGCCGTCCTCGTCGAGCAGCCCGGGGTCGGCCGCGGCGAACGGCAGCAGCACCACCACGGACGCCACCACCATCGTCGCCTGGGCGGCGGCGAACACGGCGAGCATCAGCAGCCCGGCCCGGGTGGACGTCGCCGGCGGCGACGGGTCGTTCTCGGCAACGGTCACAACCGTGGATAACCCGAACGGACGGCCCGGCGCAACTCGGTCGCGACCAGGTCGCGGCGCAGGGGGGCCGGGCACGGGCGCCGGAAGACCCGGGCGCGCCCGGGAACGCGGCCGACGCGCACCGGCCGTCTCGTCATGTGAACGGCGCACCCACGGGGAAAGATGCCGTGCAGGTGTCCGACCGATCAGCCTGGGGTGACCGGTGCCAGCTTCCCCGACCACGCGTGCGCGCCCCGCCACGCGCCCGCGAGACGACGCGCGGGCCCCGCGCCCCCGTCACCGCGCCGAGGCGGGGGAGGCGCCGTGGTGATCCCCGCCGACCTGGTGTTCCCCGGCCGCGGCGAGATGGCCGCGCGGATGCGCGCGCACCCGTGGGCCGAGAGCGGCGCCGGCACGCCGGGCACCTGGCCCGCCGCGCTCCGGACGGCCGTGCGGATCTGCCTGACCTCGCGCTTCCCCATGATCCTGTGGTGGGACGAGGAGCTGCGGTTCCTCTACAACGACGCCTACCTGCCGCTGCTCGGCGGCAAGCACCCGGCCCTGGGCAAGCCCGGTGAGCGGGTGTGGCCCGAGATCTGGCACACCATCGGCCCGATGCTGCGGTCGGTGATGGCCTCCGGCGAGGCCACCTGGTCCGAGGACCTCCTGCTGCCGGTCAACCGGCACGGCTACTGGGAGGAGACCTACTGGACCTACTCCTACAGCCCGGTGCACGACGACGACGGCGTGGTGCGCGGCGTGTTCACCGCGGTCAGCGAGACCACCGAGCGCGTGCTCGGCGAACGCCGCCTGGCCGTGCTGCACGACCTCGGGGCGCAGGCGGGCAACGCGCGCAGCGTGGCCGAGGCGTGCGACCTCGTCGCCGCCGTGCTGGGCCGGGCGGGCTCGGACGTGCCGTTCGCCGCGATCCACCTGCGCCGGCCGGGCGCGGACGAGCCGGTGCTGGTCGCCACCAGCCCGCCCGGGGCGCTGCGGGAGGGCGCCGCCGCGTGGCCGCTGCGCGAGGTGCTGGACACCGGGGAACCGGTCGTGCTGCGGGACGTCGCCGAGCGGGTCGGCGCACTGCCCGCGGGCGGCTGGCGCACCCCGCCCGCCGAGGCGGTGGTGCTGCCCCTGACCGGTGACGCGGACGGCGAGCCGGTCGGCGTGGTGGTGCTCGCCGCGAGCGCGGGCCACGCGCTCGACGACGCCTACGAGTCCTTCCTCCAGCTCGTCGCGCGGCAGACCGCCGCCCTGGTCAACGCGGCGATCGCCTACGAGGACCAGCAGCGGCGCGCCGAGGAGCTGGCCGAGCTGGACCGCGCCAAGACCGCGTTCTTCTCCAACGTCAGCCACGAGTTCCGCACCCCGCTGACCCTGATCATGGGCCCGGTGGCGGAACTGCGGGACCGGTTCGCCGACGACGGGCCCGTCCGCGAGGAGCTGGAGGTCGTCCACCGCAACGGCCTGCGGCTGGGCAAGCTGGTCAACGCGCTGCTGGACTTCTCCCGCATCGAGGCCGACCGGGTGCGGGCGCGCTACGAGCCGGTGGACCTGGCCGCGTTCACCGCGGAGCTGGCCGGTGTCTTCCGGTCCGCCGTCGAGCGAGCCGGCCTGGTGTTCGAGGTGGACTGCCCGCCGTTGACCGGTCCCGTGCACGTGGACCGGGAGATGTGGGAGAAGGTCGTGCTGAACCTGCTCGGCAACGCCCACAAGTACACCTTCGAGGGTTCGATCCGCGTCTCGCTGGCCGAGCGGGACGGCCACGCCGTGCTGACCGTCGCCGACACCGGCATCGGCGTGCCCGAGCACGAGGTGCCGCGGCTGTTCGAGCGGTTCCACCGCATCGACGACGCCCGTTCCCGCTCCATCGAGGGCAGCGGCATCGGCCTGGCGCTGGTGCGCGAACTGGTCGGCCTGCACGGCGGCACGATCACCGCCGAGAGCACCGAGGGCGTCGGCACCACCTTCACCGCCCGGGTGCCCCTCGGCCACGCCCACCTGCCCGCCGACTCGGTGGTCGAGGCCGGTGGCGCGGACCTCGTGGTGTCGGGCGCGGCCGAGGCGTTCGTGCAGGAGGCCCTGCGCCGGCTGCCCGCCGGGGACGCGCCGCCCGACCGGGCCGCGGCCGACGGCGCGGCGGACCGGGTCACCCCGGTCGACGCGGGCGCCGCGCCGACCAGGGTGCTCATCGCCGACGACAACGCCGACATGCGCGACTACCTCCGGCGGCTGCTCGCGCCCGCCTACGAGGTCACCACGGTCACCGACGGCCGCGCCGCCCTGGACGCCGCGCGCCGGCACCGGCCGGACCTGGTGGTCAGCGACGTGATGATGCCCCGCCTGAACGGCCTGGAGCTGGTCGCCGCCCTGCGCGCCGACCAGCGGACGGCGGGCGTGCCGGTGCTGCTGCTGTCGGCCCGCGCCGGGCAGGAGGCATCCTCGGAGGGCCTGGACGCGGGCGCGGACGACTACCTGGTCAAGCCCTTCTCCTCGGCGGACCTGCTGGCCAGGGTGCGGGCGAACGTGCGGCTCGCGCGGCTGCGCAACCACCACGCGGCGTGGCGCACGGCGCTGACCGACTCGCTGCACGAGGGCTTCTTCGTCTGCGACGAGGAAGGCACCGTCGTCGAGGTCAACGCCGCGTTCACCGAGATCCTCGGCCACGGCCCGGAGGGGCTGCCTTACGCGTTGCCCCACCCGTGGATCCCCGAGGAGTCCCTCGACATCCGCGCCGCCCTGGCCACCGTGCTGGACAAGGGCGTGGGCTCCGGGACCGTCCCGGTCACCCACCGCGACGGGCACCGGCTGTGGGTGGCCGCCGCCTGCAGCCGCGTCCACGACCCCGACACCGGCCGCCGCGTGGTGGTCGGCACGTTCCGGGACGTCACCGCGGAGCACTACGCCGTGCAGCGGGACTCGGCGCTGGCCGCGCTGAGCGTCCGGCTGTCCCGGGCGGACACCCTGGACGAGGCGCTGGCCGGCGCGCTGGAGGAGCTGCGGTCGCTGTGGGACGCGCGCCGCGCGCTCGCCGTCACCTTCGGTACGACCGCCGAGCCGGAGGTGGTGTGCGCGGGCGACGACACCCGGTGGGGCGACCTGCCGGCGTCGCTGCGCGACTCGACCGACCGGCTGCGCGCCGGGCCGCCGCTCGTCCCGCACGTGGACGGGGCGGCGCACGCGGGCATCGCCCTGGAGCACCCGCGCGGCGTGCTCGTCGTCCTGGTCGACCTGGGCGGGCACCGGCCGTTCTCGGCGGAGGACCGGACGTTGCTGGTGCTGCTCGCGGGACACCTCGGCCAGGGCCTGCACCGCGTGCACCAGATCGACCAGCAGCGGGAGACCGCGCTCGCGCTCCAGCACGCGATCCTGGGCCCGCCGCACCTGCACGACGGCTTCGCGGTGCGCTACGAGCCCGCCACGCGCCCGGTGCGCGTCGGCGGCGACTGGTACGACACGATCGACCTGCCGGACGGGCGCATCGGCATCGTCGTCGGCGACTGCGTCGGCCACGGCCTCCAGGCGGCCACCGTGATGGGGCAGCTGCGCAGCGCGTGCCGGGCGCTGCTGCTCCAGGACTCCGGCCCGGCCCGGGTGCTGAGCGCCCTGGACCGCTTCGCCGCGACCCTGCCCGGCGCGCTGTCCACCACCGTGTTCTGCGGCGTGCTCGACCCCTCGACCGGCGAGCTGGTCTACTCGGCGGCCGGTCACCCGCCGGGGATCGTCGCGCACCCGGGCGGCGAGGTCGAGTTGCTCGACGGCGGCCGCTCGATCCCGCTGGCCGTGCGCCCGGACCGGCCCCGCCCGGAGGCCACCGCGGTCGTGCCGCCCCGCGCCGCCCTCGTGCTCTAC
>NZ_JBHWIE010000236.1:0-11283 GCF_042732085.1 Actinosynnema sp. NPDC059797 | reverse complement strand
GGTGGAAGGTGACCGGTGCTGTGGTCGGGGCTGTCGGGGCGGCGTTGCTCGTGCTGTACGTGCTCTTCGGCTCGGTTGCCTTGTGGGCCGCGGCTGGGTTGGCGTCGGTGGTGCTGGCGATCGTGGGTCGGCGGAAGGACGGCTCGCCGGGGCGCAAGGCGGTGTTGGGCGGACCGCGCACGCTGGCTTGGACGATGGACTCGCAGCTCCTGGTCGACGCGTTTCGGGACGCGAAGCTGATCGGCAAGGACGAGACCTTGCGGTTGGTCGAGCGCGCGGCACGAGTAGGGGAAGGCTGGGCGGTCATGGTCGATCTTCCGGCCACGCGGAAGGCTGCCGACGTCATCAAGCATCGGGACGCGCTCGCGTCGGCGCTGGCGGTGGACGAGGTACAGCTCATCGTGGAGCGGGTGCGTGGTCGTGGTGGGCATGCGGGGCGGGTGGCTCTGTGGGTCGCTGACGAAGACCCGTACGCGGGTCCGCCGTTGCGGACGCCGTTGCTGGATGTGGAGCGGTGGGACGCGTGGCGGCCGGTGCCGTTCGGGAGGGATGCGCGGAACCGTCGAATCGACCTGCCGTTGGTGTGGACGTCGTTGCTCGTGGGTGCGATTCCTCGGCAGGGCAAGACGTTTGCTACGCGCTTGGCTGCGGCAGGGCTGGTGCTGGACCCGTACGCGCAGCTGTACGTGTTCGACGGCAAGGGCGGCAAGGACTGGGAGGCGGCCGAGCAGATCGCCTACCGGTACGTGTGCGGGGACGAGCTTGAGCACGCGTATGCCGTACGGGACCACCTCGTGGAGTTGGTGGCAGAGGTCCAGAGCCGGTATGCGCGGATGGCCACTTTGGACGATGAGGTGTGCCCCGAGTCGAAGATCACGCCAGCCATCTCACGGGACGTGAACCTCGGGATGCCGATCACTGGGGTGGTGATCGATGAGGTTCAGGTGTTCCTGGAGAACCCGGCACGTGAGCAGGTGGGAGGCAAGAAGACCATGCTCGGCGCGTACATCGCTGACCTGTTGACCTACCTCGTGCGGAAGGGGCCGGCGGCCGGTGTGGTGGTCATCCTGGCCACCCAGCGGCCGGACTCGAACACCATTCCGTCTCGGCTGCGGGCGGTGCTCGGCTCGCGGTTCGCATTGCGGGTGATGGACTGGCGCGACTCGAACATCGTGCTCGGCGAGCAGATGAACACGCGCGGGTATGACGCTTCGACATTGCTGCCGAGTCACAAGGGTGTCGGCATCCTGCGGCCGGACGGCGAGACGGACGCTGGCGCAGACATGATCGCCATGACCGTGCGGACGTACTACATGCCCAACGCCGAGTGGCGGGTGATCTGTGCGCGTGGTCGAGCGCTGAGGGAAGCCGCGGGCACACTGGCCGGTCACGCTGTGGGCGACGATGCGCCGCGTTCGATCGACTCGACGTCGGTCGTCAAGGCGATCGTGAGCGGGACGGCTGACGGCTGGGTCGTGGATCTTCCGGAGCCGTTGACGTCGGTCGTGGACTACCTCGGGGACGAGTTGGACCAGCGGGAGTTCGTGCCTACGTCGGAGTTGGTCGAGGCGCTGGAGGTCGAGGCGGTCACGTTCGCTCGCGAGATGAGCGAGCTGGGGTGCAAGCCGCTGCGGCAGTACGTGCCGGACGGGGAGACCTCACGGCGTGTTCGTGGCTACCTGACGGCGGACATCCGGGCGGCTGTCGAGCGGGTTGCGGCTGATGAAATCGGCTCGCAGGGCGGTGATCAGGCATGACCGATGACGGTCGTGTCACCGTCCGCCTGCCGAATGAACTACCTGTGCTGACCCGTGCTGCCAGCCGCATACTGCTTGCCATACTGGTCGAACTGACCGAGGTGGAGGTCTTGAACGGACCTCTGGGAGGGGGTGACGATGACTGTTGAAATCAGCCGAGACCCGTGGGCGACGCTGGACGAGCTGCTGGGCGTCGAGGTGGTCGAAGCGATCGAGGACGGTATCGGGCCGGTAGCGGTCTACGGGCGGTGCTCGACCGAGGACAACCAAGATCCCGAGACGTCGCGTGGGTGGCAGTTCGGCAACGCGCGGAAGTTCGTGGAACCGCTCGGCGGTCTCGTCGCTGAGGAGTTCTTCGATGTGGGGCAGTCGCGGTCGGTGCCGTGGGAGCGACGGGAGGAGGCGGCTCGGCTGCTGGCGGCGTTGAAGAACCCGTATCGCGGGTGGAACGCCGTGGTGGTGGGTGAGGGCACGCGGTGTTGGTTCGGCAATCAGTTCTCGCTCGTCGCGCCGAAGTTCGCTGCATACGGCGTTGATCTGTGGGTGCCGGAGCTTGGCGGGAAGTTCGACGCTCGGAACCCCTCACACAAGATGTTGATGAGCGTGCTGGGCGGTATGAGCGAGTCCGAACGTCAGCACGTGCAGGCACGAGTCCGAGCGGCTATGGACGCTCAGGTCGTGAACGAAGGGCGGCACCAGGGCGGACGTGCGCCGTACGGCTACGTGGTCGTGGACGGTGGTCCGCACCCGAATCCGCGGAAGGCGGGCGAGGGATACCGGTTGCGGGTGCTGGCAATTGATGAGCCGTCCGCCGAGGTGGTGCGGCGAATCTTCGCCGAGTACCTGAGCGGTCGAGGTGACCGGGCGATCGCAACGGGGCTCAACCGGGACGGAATTCCGTGCCCGTCTGCCCGACGGCCTGACCAGAACCGCCATCGGCTGGCTGACGGTTGGCAGGGGAGCACGGTCCGGGCGATCTTGGATAACCCGAGGTACACGGGATTTGCGTTCTTCGGCCGGTGGGCGCGGCAGGAGACGCTGCTCGACCCCGACGACGTGGCGGCCGGCTACGTGATCCGCTTCCGGCGGGCGAGCGCCGATCGAATCGTGCGATCCCGCAAGCCCGCACACCCGGCGATCGTGAGCGTCGAGGAGTTCACGCAGGCGCACCTGCTGCGCAAGTCGAAGTCCGCTGGCGGGCTGAAGACGGCGCGCAAGACCGAGCGCGCCGAGCGGCCCACGAAACGGCCGTACCTGTTCCGGGGCATCGTTCGGTGCACCGCCTGCGGTCGGAAGATGGAGGCCAGTCCACGGGCGCGCGGCGTGTACTACAGGTGTCCGGCTCGGACGCTCGCGCCCGGATCACCTGCGCTGGCCACTCATCCGCCCACGGTCTACCTCCGGGAGGACGTTCTCCAAGAGGCGGTGAACGGGTGGCTCGGGCGATTGTTCGCACCGGAGAACCGGGACCGGACCGTTGCGGCTTTGGTGGAGTCGCAGGAAACGAACGGCGCGGCGACCGGTAGGGAGGCGGCGAAAGCGCGGCTCGCCAAAGCGGAGGCTCAGTTGAGCCGATTCCAAGAGGCGATCAAAGCCGGAATCGACCCGCTGGCACTGGTCGAGCCGATGAACGAAGCGCAAGCGGTTCGAGCTGCCGCGCGGGCGGAACTGGAGGGAACACCGGCACCGGACGCCCTGAGCGCCGCCGAGGTGCACGCGATGATCGACTCACTGGGTAACGTCGGAGCGGCACTGGCCGATGCTGACATAGAGAGCGTTGCGAACCTTTACAGGGCGGTTGACCTGCAAGTTCGCTACACGCACACGGCCCACGAGGCTGATGTGATCATCAAACCCGTGGGCCGTGTGAATAGTGCGCGTGTCCGAGGGGGGACTTGAACCCCCACCCCCTTTCGGGGACTAGCACCTCAAGCTAGCGCGTCTGCCATTCCGCCACCCGGACCCCTCGGCTCTCGCCGTGGTGTGTGCATAGATTACATGATCGTTCCCCGTTGCCAAAATCGGGGTTGTTGTTCTGCGTTTGGGCAGGTCAAGAGGTGTGTTCTAGGTGGCGGGCGGCGTCAGGGCTCGCTCGCTGCGAGGGGCGCGCTGCTGTGAGCTGCATCGCCTCGGGCGAAGTGTCCCGAGGGGGTGGAAACCGACGTCCGGTAGCTGGCTGCCATCGGTGGTTCGGTGGTGGCGAGCGTGGTGATCAAGTGCGCTGGCTGCGGATGGTGGGATGCACGGGTCCCTCGTCGCTGTCGATCTGCGGGAGCGCGGACGGCTGGAGTGACTGTCACGATCGTTGTGAATCTGGCTCACTTTTCACTGTAAGTGATAGGCAGTTGTCTCTATGTAACAACCGCGTTAGGGGCGGCCTGTTCTCTGTCGAAGCTCAGGGGATCGAGCAGCGTAAACATGTGCCCTTCCGCTGTGGTGTCTTCCAAGTCGCAGGCCAGTGAGAGCGCTTCCCGGTAGTAGTCGGCGGCCTTCCCGCACTCGGCGGCCAGCTGGTACGCCTCGCCCACCCGGACCAGGAAGGTGACTTCGAGACCCGTCTCCCTGGTGCGGCGGACGACCCGCAGCGTGCGCTCGTGCGAGTCGATCGCCATCAGCGTGTTGCCGGTCCCCACCATGATGCGCGCGCTGATGTGCAGGCACGCCGCGATGCCGGCCTCGTCTCCGGTGACGCGGTACTTGGGGTGCGCCAGGCGCACGTGGTGCTCGCTTCGGCGAAGTTCCGGCGCGGGACGTTCGCTGGACTGGAGTGTCGACGATGTGGTGGGTACGGGTCGTGGGCCGGGGCGGACGGGACTTGGGCGTTCGTGCCGTGGTTCTCAGCGCGCGGGGACCGGGGTGGGTAGGTGGCGGACCGCCTGGTGGAGTTCGGCGGTGCACATCATGAGCCTGCGGGTCGGGAGGTGGCGGACGTAGTGGTCGGCGTCTGCCCCCAGGGCGAAGACGTGGACCGGGACGTTGGTGCGGTGGCCTGCTTCTACGGCTTGGGTGAGGGCTGCGAGGACCGCGGGGTGGCGGGTTTGGTAGATCGAGGCCACCAGGTGGTTGCCCCGGTCGGCGGCCAGGTAGAACTGGATCAGGTCTTTGGTTCCTATGAACAGTTCGCTGGCGCCCGCTTGGCAGAAGTCGGTGGCCGCGTGCACGGCCGCAGGAGTCTCTACGAAGACGCCGAGTGGGGTGTCGTCCGTCAGGCCCAGGTGGCGGCGCAGGCGCAGGAACTCGGTCAGGTCGTTGATGAACGGCACCGCGAAGGTCACCCGGCTCGCCTCGGCCCCGAGGTGTTGGCGCAGGTGGGCCCTCAGGGCGCGGAAGGCGTGCGGGTAGAGGCGCTCTTCCAGCAGCCAGCGGGCGCCGTGGAGGCCCAGTTCGGGGTTGGGTTCGTCGTCGACCGGGACGTCGGTGGTGATTTGGGCCGCGTCGTCCGAGCGGAGGTCCAGGAGGCGCATCACGAGGGTTTGGTGGGGGAGCAGTTCGCCTACCATCGCGCACAGCTCGGCGGCTATGCGCGCTCCGTAGCGCTCGGCTTCGGTGATGCCCGCTCGCAGGGCGTCGATGGGGCTCAGGTCGGCGGCCAGGCAGGTGAATTCCTCTCGGATGAAGAAGCGGTTCACTCGTTCGAGCTGGGTGAGGGTGTTGGTGGACCGGATGTCGGTGGCGTCGGCGATGACCACGCAGATGGAGTCGACCGCCTCCAGGGCGTTGGGGGTCTCCCGGGGTGCGCGGGGGGTGGGGATGGCGCCGTCGAGGAGCACGGCCGCGCGGTCCAGGCTGAGGGTGACCTCGCCGGTGAGCAGGTGCAGGGCTTCGGGTGGCACGCGGAGCACCGGGATGCCCCTGGAGCGGCACAGGGACTGCATGTGGCCGGTCCGCCCGCCTCGGGCGCAGACGACCGCGGTCGAGGTGACGATCGCGTCGTAGAGGTCGGGGGTCAGCGCCTCCGTCACGAGGATGGAGCCCGGCAGCGGGCGGCCGGTGTGGTTGCACGCGCCACGCACGCTCGTCTTGTTCGGACTGACGAGCAAAACCCCTGGTATCTCGCGAAGGTCCACGGGAGTCCTCTCACCTGATCACGGTCGGCTCGTGAGTAGAGAGTGGCAATCGCGTGGTGGTGGCCGCATCTTCTCCAGTGCTGTTGGTGATCGGTCGTCACGGAGCGGAGCCGGCCGGTTCGTCGAGGCCGAGTTGGGCGCGCAGGTCGCGCGGGGTCACCGAGAGGTCGTTGAGGCTGGTGGTGGCGGCGACGTTGACTGCGTGGCGGAGGGCCGGGTCAGGTAGGGGGACGTGGCGGCGCAGGGCGGTGATGCCGGTGTCCGACCGGGACGCCCAGGTCTCGCGGTCCCGGCGGGGGCGGGTGGCCATGCGGCGCACCTCCAGCGCGACCGCGCGGGTGAACGCGGCGCGCACGTCGGGGTCGGGCGAGTCGGCCAGGGTGGTGGCGTCCTCGTGCTCGTCGTAGCAGTGCTCGATGCGGCGCAGGACCGCGGCCGCGACGCCGACCGAGTGGTTCTTGATCGCGGCGAGGTTGAACGCGAACGCGCCCAGCCGGCCGTGGCGGACGATCTCGTCGCCCTCGCGCGGGCCGCCCACGGCGGAGATCGGGCCGGACGGGGTGCCGTCGGGGCCCAGGAGGGTGCCGGAGGCGTCGACCTCGATGCCGCGGCCGGTGCGCGCGTGGGGTGTGGCGATGCCCTTGCGCAGAAGGTTGCGCCACAAGGAGGAGTCGACGCGGGCGTAGTCGGGTTCGCGGCCGAAGTTGGCGATCACCAGATCGGCCTCGACGGTGCCGACCGGGTCGACGGTGAGCGCCAGGGTCCCGGAGGCGGTGGGCGTGATCGCGTCCACCCGGCCGGTGATCAGCTCGACCTGGCCGCCCGGGGCCATCGCGGCGTGGACGACGTCGGTGGTGTAGGCGACGGCGCTCACGCGCAGCGTCGCCAGCAGGCTGCTGTAGCGGTCGAGCAGGGCGCGCAGGTCGTCGGTGGGCACGCGGGCCAGCACGGGCGGCAGGTGCGGTTCCCATGCCTTGGTGATCCGCTCGGTGACCACGGCCGGCGGCACGTCGGGGTGCCGGTCGGCGATGGCGGCGCCGGCGCGTTGCCACTCCTCCCGGATCAACCTGACCAGGTTGTCGCGGCCCTCGTAGGTCCTGGCGCCCAGCCGGGGCGGGGACAGGGGCAGGACGCGGTGCCGGTGGTCCTCCGGGTAGGTGCGCAGGGTCAGGCCGGAGCGGGAGATCATGCGGATCGGGCCGGTGTGGCCGCGTCGCAGCAGGAGGGCGGCGACGTCGTAGGCGCTGAGCAGGGTGCCGATGACGGCCACGGTGGCGTCGGGCGGTTGGGCGAGGATGCGTTCGACGGCGCGGCCGGAGTAGGGGTGGCGGATGAAGGCCGGGTGGTCGGCGACCCCGGTGGCGAAGGGCAGCTCGCGCTCCTCCAGGCCGGTGGCGATGACGACGTGGTCGGCTCGGACGGTGGTCCGCCCGGGTAAGCCCTCGATGGTCACGCGGGCGTCGCCGCCCTCGACGTCCACGTCGACGACCTCGCCGTCGACCTCGCTCAGGGTGACGCCCGCCGACGCCTCGCGGGCGGCTTCGGCGAGGCGTTCGGCCAGGTAGTCGGCGTAGATGCGGCGGGGCGCCGGCCCGGACTCGGTGAACACCGCGTCGCGCCACTCCGGCGGCCAGCCGGTGCGGTCGGCCTCGGCGTTGGCCCAGTGGACGAAGTCGTCGACGTCCTCGCGGAACATGGCCATGCGGCCGGCCTGGATGTTGAAGACGTGCTGCCAGGGGTTGCCCTCGCGGTGGTAGGCGACGCCGGCGCTGCGGTGCTCCGGGCGGCGTTCCACGAGCACGACCTCCAGCGGTTCCCGGGCGAACAGCAGGAGGCGGACGGCGGTGGCGGTGCCGCCCAGGCCGGCGCCGACGACGACCACGCGCCGGTGGGCTTCGGGGAAACGCGCCATGGTGCTCCTGTCCGCGGGCGGGGTGGGGACCGGTCGACGCAGGTGGAGGAGTGCGCGCCGATCGTAGCCCAACGATGTTATCCAACAACCCGCCGCGCGGGGGAGCGCTCTCGCGCCTGCGGGTCCGCGAACGTCCCGGTCCACGCCGCGAGGCCCGACCTGGTCGGCCGCTCGCCGGGGAAGGCGTCCGCCAGGGCCCGCGCGTACCGCTGACCGTCCGGTGTGGACAGGTCGGGCGGGTCCAGCCACGGCGCCAGGTGGTCGCCCCGCGGCTCGCCGCCGAGGACCAGCACGTCCGGGGCGGTGGGCAGGACCTCGACGCCCAGGCGGGCCGCCTCCTCCCGCACGACCCGTTCCGCCGCCGCCGCGCGCCGGGAGGTGTCGGAGTCGATCGCGAACGGGCCGCCGATGTCGGCGACCTCGGCCCGCAGCGCCGCCGCGTCCGCGTCGGTCAGCTCCGGCCACGGCAGGTCGCCCCGGGCGCCGGTGAGCCTGGCCGCCAGCACGGCCGAGGCGTAGTCCGGGCCTTCGGGACCCCGCACGTCCGGGCCGGTCCACGTGCCGGAGCCGGTGTCGACCACCGCGGTGGTCCGCTCGCCCGCCCGTTCCAGCCACAAGTCGCCGCGGCCCCGGGGGAGCCACACCAGCGCCCACCGGCCGCTCGCCCCCGGTCGCGGGCGCGCGGGCACCAGGGCGGTGGGCGCGTTGCCGACCAGCACGTCGGTGTCGCCGGTGTGGACGAGGTTCCAGCCCGGCATGTGCGGCACCACCAGGACGTCCACCGGTCCGCCCCGCAGGGCCACGCGGGTCAGCAGCGGGTCGCCGGCGGCCGGCGCGTCGAGGCGGCCCGCGATCGTGACGTGGCCCAGGCCGGCCAGCAGCACCAGGCCCAGCGCGGCCCCGACCAGCCGCACGTCCGCCGCCGGCGGGCACAGCGCGAGCCACGCCACGCCGGTGAACGCCGCCATCAGCGCGATGTGGGCGAACGACGAGGGCGGCCCGGAGAACCACGCGGCGGCCGCGGCGGTCGCGAGCACGGAGGCCGCCGCGGCGCACCGGCCCAACACCGGGTGCTCGCCCCGCAGCACGGGCGGCAGCACCAGCAGCGCGATCAGCGCCACGGCGGCGGCACCCGGCATCCACGTCGCCCGCGCCGCGAGCAGCACCGCGATCCCGCCGAACGCCGCCGCGCCGGTGACCGCGCGCCGGACCGGCAGCCCCGCCGAGGCGGGCGCGAACGGGCGCACCAGCGCCCAGGCCGCCACCGCGGTCACCGAGCCGAGCAGGAGCAGCCTCAGCAGGGTGAAGCCGAGCGGCAGGCCGACGGGGGCGTGGTCGTGCACCGGCTCAGGCGGAGGCGCCGACCGGCAGCGCGCAGGAGCACCGCATCTCGGCGCGCTCCTCGCGCGTCGGCCGCATGTGCAGCACCATGGCCACCACCATCGGGATGAACACGACGAAGTTGTAGAACAGGTGCAGCTCCACCCGCGGCACGATCAGCTGGACCACGCTCGTCGGCACGGGCCGGCCGAGCAGGTTGGCGCCCGTGGACGCCTGGATGATCAGCAGCAGGTGCTCGATGTGGTGCCAGAACTGGAGGCCGAGCGCTATGGTCCACCACTTCTTCGACCGGCCGACGAACCCCTTGCGGAGCGCGAACAGGCCGATCAGCATGACCAGGGCGTAGCCGTAGTGCATGACCTCCGAGGTGACCAGCCACGGCGCCCACAGGCCGAGCACGCCCCTGGCCTGGGGCGTCGGCCAGCCCAGGCCGTAGATCTGCACCGCCTGGGCGATGTGCTCGGCCCAGTGCGCGACGACGACGAAGAGGAAGGCGTACAGCGCCGGTCGGTGCCACCGCGTGTTCAGCGACGCGAGCGGCGATCCGGTGGCGACGGGGGCGTGGGTGTGCATCTGCTTGTGGGCCACGGTTACCTCCTGCTGCGCTCGGCCCGGGGGACCTCCCCGAACCGGGCTGGTTTCGGTTTCCCGATGCTCCGAAGACCTCCGGGCGCGGGCGCCGCGACCGGAACCCGTCGCCCGGTCCGCGCATCGGCGCGGTGACCGCCCCCGCACCCGCACGCCCGACTGTATGGGCGTCCGCCCGCCCGTCCTTCTTCGTGCGTGCGGTGTTCGGGGGCGGGCTGTGGAGAAAACGGTGCGGCCAAGCGGTCGATCGGACCACGCGCCGGCGTCCGTTTGCCGGATTTGCCGCTCGCAAAATGCTCGGGACGGGTGATCCAGTGCGTTCTCGGGCACCTCGGCGGTGATGGCGACAGGGTGTTAGTGCGCGTTCACCCGGAAGGTCTAGTTTGTACCGGGTGCCGGTAGTGGAAATGTTTGCCCTGTCACCCTCCGAAAAAAGTCGGTGTAAACGAATGCAAAGGTTACGGTCAGGTTGACGAAACGATCATGGCAGGCACCCTCGACGGTCTGTCTTGCCTGCTTGCAAAGGCTGTCTACAGCCTGGTAACTTCCGAAAAATCGGAAGCCGATGGTTCCTCCGGAGGCTGTCGGGCGAGCTTTTGCGCGTGGAGTGGCGAGAGTTCCTCGGTAGTGCCCGGGTCGGCGCGGTCGGTTCTGGGGGCAAGTCCGGTAGCAGTGCCCCGGCGCTTGTCGTTCTTTTCAACTCTTGTCGGATCTGCGATGTGGGGTCGTAGTGGAGGACACAGTAGAACGGGCGGTAGGGCGAGTTGTCGAATTCATGTACGAAAACCTGAGTGAGCAGTTCACGATCGATGACATGGCCAGGACGGCCATGTACAGCAAGTTCCACTTCTCCCGCGTGTTCCAACGCGTCACCGGCATCTCGCCGGGGCGCTTCCTGTCGGCGATCCGGTTGCAGGAGGCCAAGAGGCTGCTGGTGTGCACCTCCCTGACCGTCACCGACATCAGCCACCGGGTCGGCTACACCAGCGTCGGCACGTTCAGCTCCCGGTTCCGCAGCAGCGTCGGCGTCTCGCCCACGGTCTACCGCCAGCTCGGCGGGTTCGCCTCCGCGGTGCCGACGGCCTGGCGCGGCCAGGGGACGCACACCTCGACGCTGCACGGCCGGATCGTCGCGCCCCGGGAGGCCCCGTCGGGCCTGACCTTCCTCGGGCTGTTCCCCGACCCCCTCCCGCAGGGCGCGCCGGTCCGCTGCTCGGTGCTGCACCGACCCGGCCCGTACCTGCTCACCGACGTGCCACCCGGCACCTGGTACCTGATGGCCAGCTCCGCGCCGCCGGACGGGGGTCCCGCGATCGACTGCGCCCGCCCCCGCGGTGAGGGGCCCAACGTCGCCTGCTCCGACCCGATCACGGTCCGGGCCGGGACCCCGGTCGACCAGGTCGACCTGCGCCTGCGCCCGATCGGCGCGTTCGACCCGCCGATCCTCATGGCGCTGCTCGACCTCCGCTCCGCCTCCCTCGCCGCCGAGGCGGCGAGCTGACCGAACGCGATCGCACCCCGGGGACCGCGCCGCGGAAGCGGGCCCCGGGGGTTCGCGTTCCGCGACCCCACCGCGGAACGCGCGGAGGGCGGCGGACCGGTCACCCGCGACCGGCCC
>NZ_JBHWIE010000235.1:0-11369 GCF_042732085.1 Actinosynnema sp. NPDC059797 | reverse complement strand
AGCCCGGTGCGATCGGATCAGGCGGTGGCCGACTTGCTCTCGTCGGCCTTGTCCGCCTCCGCTTCCGCGACGATCCGGCGCTCCTCCTCGCGATCGGCGCGGTACGCCCGGATGGAGTACGCCAGCGCGGCGGCCCACACCAGGTAGATCACCGCGTAGATCGGCCACTTGACGCTGTCGCTCGCGTCGATCCAGTCACTGCGGAGCAGCGTGCGGGTGTTGGTGAGGATGATGAGACCGCCGACCGCCGAGCCGAGCACGCGCGGCGGGATGTGGCGGACGAGCCAGGCCGCGATCGGCGCGGCGATCACGCCGCCGATGAGCAGGGCGAGCACCCAGGTGTAGTCGACGCCCTGCGAGCCGAGCCCGAACAGGAAGCCGAGGCTGGCGGCCACGGCGACCAGGAACTCGCTGGTGTCGATCGAGCCGATCGTCTTGCGCGGCTCCAGGCGACCGCTGGCGAGGATGGCCGGGGTGCCGACCGGACCCCAGCCGCCGCCACCCGTCGAGTCCACGAAACCCGCGACCAGGCCCAGCGGCCCGAGGAAGCGCTTGCGCAGCGGCTTGCCCAGGTTGTGCCGGGGCAGGCCGAACGTCGTGAACCGGCCCAGGATGTAGACGCCCAGCGCCAGCAGGATCAGCGACATCACCGGCGCGGCGGTCTCGGTCGACAGGCTGGACAGGAACGTGGCGCCGGCGAAGGCGCCGATCGCGCCGGGCACGCCGATCTTCGCGACGACCTTCCAGTCCACGTTGCCGAAGCGCCAGTGGGCCAAGCCGGACACCAGCGTGGTGCCGATCTCGGCCAGGTGCACGGTCGCGGAAGCGGCCGCCGGGCTGGTGCCGATCGCCAGCAGCAGGGTGGTCGACGTTACGCCGTAGGCCATGCCCAGGCTGCCGTCGACGAGTTGGGCGCCCAGGCCCACTAACGCGAGTAGCACCAGTTGTCGCATGTCGGCATCCATTCGCTCGGTGCGGGTTGCCAGAATCATCCGGACTGGACGGTGGTGGGCCAACAGCGTCCACATGTCGGAACGGCCGGGCCGCAGGAGTGCGGTCCGCGGGTGTCCTCTTGACCCTGTTGCCCTGAGCGTGTCCCGGAAACGCGCCGGTTAAACATGGCTTGACCAGCCCGTACAAGATTCCTCAAAGATTGCTCCGAAGCACCGCGCCCACAGTGGGACCCGGCGGCGGTGGGGAGGGGTCATGGACGCGGGAGGCACGGGGGCGGGCGGCGGCATCGTCGTGGACGAGGAGAACGTCCTGGAGATCGGGGCGGCTTTCCTGGGTGGGGCCCGGCGGTTGGCGGAGTTGGTCGACGCCCTCGCCGGGCGGATGGTCACCGGGCCCGCGCTGGGGGACCCGGCGAGCGCGGACCACGCCGAGGAGCTGAACCAGCGGCTGGTGGTGCGGGAGGACTCGTACGTGGCGCGGGCGCGCGGGTACGTGGCCGAGCTGCACGGCGTCGCCCGGCAGTGCGAGGCGTCGGCCCGCGCGTACGGCTTCACCGACGACGAGATCGCGGCGGCGTTCGGCAAGGGGGTGTGAGCGGTGGTGGTCGGTCACTGCCGGTACGAGGGTTTCCCGCTGGAGCAGAAGATCGCGTGGATCCGCGAGGGCGCGAGGCCGGGCGCGTTGGCCGAGGCGCGGTCGGCGCCGGC
The DNA here is from genome assembly GCF_042732085.1 of Actinosynnema sp. NPDC059797. Lineage (NCBI taxonomy): Bacteria > Bacillati > Actinomycetota > Actinomycetes > Pseudonocardiales > Pseudonocardiaceae > Actinosynnema > Actinosynnema sp. NPDC059797. Next base: position 9,708 of record NZ_JBHWIE010000235.1, on the reverse strand, counting down.
GGAGTTGACCGGTGCGCTGGTCGAGTCCGAGCAGCGCTTGCGGGACCTGGTGGCCCGGCTCGGCGGCGCGAGCACGAGGCGGCGCCGCGCGTCAACGTGGCGAACCTGCCGGTGCTGGAGGAGATGCCGAGGATCATGGCGGAGTCGGAGCCGCCGGCGACGGTGTGCCCGCCGGTGGGGGTGGAGCGGCACGAGGTGGTGCGCGAGCCGGCCCGATCCGACCGCGACGAAGTCGGTCCACAGAGGACGGAGGAGGATGGAACCCGGGACCGGCGCGGGGAGACCGGGCCCGAGGACCGGAAGACCGAGGACCGGAGGACCGGGGGCCGGGACGACAGGTCCGCGGACACGAGGCCCGACCGGGTCGAGGGTTCGTCGCCTTCGCCCGACCGGGCGGGCCTCGGGCTCGACGCGGTTCGGCCTGCGCAGCCCGGTCCACCGGGGGCGGACGCGGTGAGCACGTCGTCGAGCGCGCCGGTGGGGGAGCGGCCGGAGGGGGGTGTTCGGCCGCCGGTGGCGGAGGCGCCGCAGCCGGGGGCGCGACCGGGCTTCGGCCCGGGGACCGGTGTGGCGCCGCCGTTGCCGGTCGGGGGGATCGGCGGTGGGCGCGACCTGCCGCGGTCGGCGGGCGGGGCCGGGCTGTCCGGTGGTGCGCCCGGTGCGCGGTCGGTGGGCGGGCGCGGTGGTGCGCTCGGCGGTGTGGCGGTTGCGGGCGCGGGGCGCGGTGGCCGGTCGTGGCGGCGGTTCGCGGGTGGTGGGGTTCCACGACGCGCCGGCGGGCCGGCACCTCCAGCTCCGCCGCGACGGGTGGGTGACGGTGGTGCCGGCTTCGCCCGCGCAGGTGGCGGCCCGGGTCCGCGAGGTGCTGGACGAGGAGCCGGCGGTTCGCCTGTCCACTGTGGAGTGACGGATCCGTGGCGGGACCGCGCCGGCGGCCCCGCCACCGGTGCGGTCAGCCGATGCGGATGGGCTTGCCGACGCTGGGGACCCCGTTGCGGTCCAGGGCGAACAGCAGGTAGGAGCCGGGCAGCGCGACGCCGGGGTCGGTGGGCACGGTGATCCGGTAGGACGTGGCGCCGACGGCCTGCGGGGTCAGGGGGATGCGCCGCTGGTCGTTGTCGACCGAGTGGGTCACCGAGCTGGTGCGCATGAGCGCGAAGCGGGTGACCTGGCGGTCGGTGCCGATGGTGACGGTGGCGCCGTGGCCGGCGCGGGCGGGAGCGGTGGTGATGGCGGGGCGCGGTCGGGGCGTGCCGTCGGGGTTGAGCAGGTAGGGCGGGGTGAGGACCTGCCCGTCGGGGTGGTTGGTGGCGCAGTTGCCGCAGAGGCCGCCGCCGCCGGAGAAGACGCGGCCGTCGGGGAGCAGGTTGGCGACGCTGTGGTACGTGCGGGGCACGGCCATGGGCGCGAGCGGGGTGAAGCGGCCGGTGGCCGGGTTCCACAGCTCGGGGGTGAGGACGGCGGTGCGGTCGCTGAAGGGCACGGGCCGGCCCTGGCCGCCGAGGACCACCACGGTGCCGTCGGGCAGGACCACGCTGTTGGCGAAGGCGCGGGCGTGGGCCAGGTCGGCGGTGCGGGTGACGACCGCGGCGCCGCCGGTGATGTCGATGGTGTGGGCGCGGGCGGTGGCGTCGACGTCCTGGTAGGCGGTGGCGCCGCCGACGGTGAGGATCTTGCCGACGTCGTACATGACGGCGTTGCCGTTCATGGCGTCGGCGCTGTCGCCGCGGACGCCCGCGTCGGTGACGGAGCCGCTGCCGGTGGTGCCGACCCAGTTCATGCGCCTGCTGGGGCCGGCGTGGAAGACGCGGCCGCCGCCGACGGCGAACAGCCAGGTGTGGTTGTCGGCGCGGTAGACGCCCTGCGGGTCGGCGGTCAGGAACGGCTCGGGCGGCACGCCCGGCAGGGTGCGCCAGCTGTTGGTGGTGGGGGAGTACACCTCGGCGGTCTTGTCGCCCTGGCCGCCGCTCCAGGAGCCGCCGACGGTGAACGCCTCGCCCGTGGACAGCGTGGTCTGGCCCTGGTAGCCGCGCGCGATCGCCAGGTCGGGCGCGTCGGTCCAGGCGTCGGTGGCGGGGTCGTAGATGCTGGCCTCGCCCGCGTCGCTGCCGCCGGTGACCAGGACCCGCCCGTCGGGCAGCACGGAGGTGCCGGGGCAGAACATGTCGTGGCCGGTGTTGTCGACGCGGCGCCGGCTGACCTGACCGGTGGCCAGGTCCAGGATCGCGGTCTGGGTGTAGCCGTTGCTGCCGCCGAAGGCGTCGGCGGCGTAGGCGGACCAGGTGAGCAGCTTGTCACCGGGCAGCAGCGCGGAGGCGACGGGCACGATGGGGAACCCGGTGACCGGTCCCCACGCGCCGAGCGCACTGGCGTCGACCGGCCCGAGCAGGTCGATCTCGGCGGCGGAGGTCCACGGTCCCCGGCCGCCTGCCTCGGTGAGCGCGGTCAGCCGCACGTACCGGGCCTGCGCGGTGAAGGTGGCGGTGTGGACGCCCGTGGTGTCGGGCCAGGTGCCCTGCGCGACCGGCGCGCCGAAGGTGACGCCGTCGGTGCTGGTCTGCACGCGGTAGTCGCCGATGCGGCCGTTGGGGCCGTCGCCGCGGGTGCGCACGGAGATGCCCGAGATGGTCCGGGTGCCGCCGGTGTCCAGGGTGATCCAGTGCGGCAGCGGGCTCACCGGCGAGGTCCAGTGGGAGTGCCACAGGGTGTCGGGGGAGCCGTCGAGCACGTTGGCGGCCCGGCCGTCCTCGCCGGAGGTCTCCTCGTCGGAGGCGGTGGCCACCCAGCCGGTGCGGTCGAGCGGGCCGAGGGGCGCGGCCGGCGCGCCGAGCAGCCTGATCTCGGCGGCGGAGGTCCACGGTCCCCGGCCGCCGGCCTCGGTGAGCGCGGTCAGCCGCACGTACCGGGCGGTGGAGGCGGCGAAGGCGAACGTCTTGGCGGAGGCGTCGTCGGCGGCGGTGCCCGTGGCGACCGGGGCGCCCCAGGTGGCGCCGTCGGTGCTCACGTGAATCTCGTAGCGCCCCACGGTGCCGTTCCCGCCGCCGGGGCGCGGGGTGTAGACCAGGCCCGAGACCCGGTGCGCCTGCCGCGTGTCGAGCGTGATCCACTGCGGCAGGGAGGCGGTCGTCGTCCACGGGCTGTGCCAGATGGTGGCCGGGTCGCCGTCGAGCACGTTGGCGGCCCGGCCGTCCTCGCCCGCGGTCTCCTCGCCGGAGGCGGTGGCCACCCACCCCGCGTGGGGCAGCGCGGTCGCGGTCGGCGTCATCGCGTCGGCGCTGACCGCGACGTGCCGGTGCCGCGCGTGCGCCGCGTGGTCGGGTTCGGCGGGCCGCACCGCGTGCGGCACCGCCACCACCCCCGCCACCAGCACCAGCACCGACAACCTCGAACGCGCGCGTCCGGCCATGTCGCCCCCTCCGCAGCCACACGGTGACCCCCGCCGTGTGCCCGTCTTCTCGCGGGCTCGGCGACGGGCATTACGGGACCGCGTCGAATTCAGGCCCTACGGGGGTGTCGAATGCGTCGAACGCCGCACGTGGCTGCGCCGGCCGGTCCTACGGCGCGGTCGGATCGCCGAGGGTGACCGCGCACCAGGACACGGGCGGCAGCACCACCCGCAGGACGCCGTCGACGACCTCGGCCGGGTGCGGGCGCGGCACGACGCGGTCGGGGTCCTCGGCGGTGTTGACGGCCGAGGGGTCCGCGTCGTGCAGCAGCCACGCCTCGGCGGTCCGGGCGTCGCCGGCGGGCACGCGCAGCTCGACGGCCTCGGTCCGGTGCCGGTTGACCGCGAACACGGACGTGCTCCCGTCGTCGTCGCGGGTGGCGACCGCGTCGACCGCCGGCACGTCGCCGAACCGGGCGGTGGGCAGGGTGGGCGCGTCCACCGAGGTCCGCAGCACCCGGCCGCGGGCCAGCCGCGAGGTCAGGGCGAACGGGTGGAAGGTGGTCTGCCGCCACGCCGGGCCGCCGGGTTCGGCGCGGATCGGGGCGATGACGTTGACCAGCTGCGCCTGGCAGGCCACGGCCACCCGGTCGGCGTGGCGCAGCAGCGAGATCAGCAGGCTGCCCACCACGACGGCGTCGGTCACGTCGTAGGTGTCCTCGATCAGCCGGGGCGCGACCCGCCACTCGGTGGGCGGGTCGGCCTGGTACCGGCTCATGTACCAGACGTTCCACTCGTCGAAGGACAGGGTGATGCGCTTGTCGCTCTTGAGCCGGGCGCCCACGGCGTCGGCGGTGGCCACCACGCGGTCGATGAAGCGGTCCATGTCCACCGCGGACGCCAGGAAGCTGTCCACGTCGCCGTCGACCGGTTCGTAGTAGGCGTGCAGCGAGATGTGGTCGACCAGGTCGTAGCACAGCTCCAGGACGGTCGACTCCCACTGCCCGAAGGTCGGCATCTGCGAGTTCGAGCTGCCGCAGGCGACCAGCTCCAGCCCCGGCTCGGCCTGGCGCAGCGCCCGCGCCGTCTCCGCGGCCAGCCGCCCGTACTCGTGCGCGGTCTTGTGGCCGGTCTGCCACGGGCCGTCCAGCTCGTTGCCCAGGCACCACAGCCGCACCCCGTGCGGCTCCTCGGTCCCGTTGGCGCGCCGCAGGTCCGACAGGTGCGTGCCGCGCTCGTGGTTGAGGTACTCGTGCACGTCGAGCGCCTCCTCGACGCCGCGGGTGCCGAGGTTGACCGCGTACATGACCTCCGCACCGGCCTTGCGCGCCCACCGGGCGAACTCGTCGATGCCGACCTCGTTGGTCTCGATGCTGCGCCACGCCAGGTCGCGGCGCACCGGGCGGTCGGCGACCGGGCCGACACCGTCCTCCCAGCGGTAGCCGGAGACGAAGTTGCCGCCGGGGTAGCGGACCACCTCGACCCCCATCTCGCGGGTCAGGTCCAGCACGTCGCCCCGGAACCCGTCCTCGTCGGCGGTCGGGTGGCCCGGCTCGTGGATGCCGGTGTAGACGCAACGGCCCAGGTGCTCGACGAACGAGCCGAACAGCCTGCGCCGCACCGGGGCGAGGACGTGGTCGGGGCTGAAGGCGAGCGAAGCGGTCAGCACGGTTCTCCTGCGGTGGTTCGGGATGGAGGGACTACTTGAGGGCCCCGGTCGCGGCGCCGCCGCGCCAGAAGCGCTGGAGCAGGACGAACGCCACGACCAGCGGGACGATCGCCAGCAGCGAGCCGGTGACCACGAGGTTGAACAGCACCCTGGTGCCCGCCTCCTGCTGCGCGGTGTTGAACCAGGTGGTCAGCCCCACCGTCAGCGGGTAGAGGTCGGCGTCGCTGAGCATCACCAGCGGCAGGAAGTAGTTGTTCCACGTCGCCACCAGCGTGAACAGGAACACCGTCACCAGCGCCGGGCGCAGCAGCGGCACCACCACCTGCCAGAAGATCCGCAGCTCGCCGGCCCGGTCGACGCGCGCGGCGTCGAGCAGCTCGACGGGCACGCCCTCGGCCACGTACACGCGCACCAGGTAGGTGCCGAACGGGCTGAGCAGCGAGGGCAGCACCACCGCCCACACCGTGTCCACCAGGTCCACTTCGGACAGGATCAGGTAGGTCGGCAGGACCAGGGCGGTGGCGGGCACCATGATCATGCCCAGCAGCGCCGTCTCGAACAACCGCTTGCCCGGGAAGGAGAACCGGGCCAGGCCGTACCCGGCGAGCGCGGCCAGCGCCGTGGCGCCCACCGCGCTGAGCCCGGAGTACAAGGCGGTGTTGAGCAGCCAGCGGCCGTACACGCCGTCGTCCTCGCGGAAGAGCTGCCGCACGTTGTCGACCAGGCTGAACTCCTCGCCGAACCACAGCGCCGGGCTGGACAGCAGGTCCGCCTGGCTCTTGGTCGCCGCGATCACCACCCACAGCAGCGGCACCAGGAAGTACAGCATCCCGGCCGCCATCAGCAGGTGCGGCAGGCGGTGCCCGGTCCGGTTTACTGCTGTCCGGTTGGCCGCTGCCCGGTTCGCTGCGGTCCGGTTCACGGCGTCCCCCCTCGGCGTCGGCGCACCAGGACCACGGCGTAGGCCACCACGAACACCACGAACCCGAGCGCGAAGGAGATCGCCGCGGAGTAGTGGAAGTCGGAGTAGGCGAAGGCCTGGTTGTAGGCGTAGAGGTTCGGCGTGTACCCGGCGGACACCGCGGGCGCGAACCGGGCCATGACCTGCGGCTCGGTGAAGAACTGCAGGGTGCCGATGACGGTGAACACCGCGGCCAGGGCGATGGCCTGCCGGATCGCGGGCACCTTCACCCGCAGCGCCACCTGCACCGGGCCCGCGCCGTCGATCACGGCCGCCTCGTGCAGCTCGCGCGGCACCCCCTGCAGCGCCGAGTACAGCACGATCATGTTGTAGCCGGTCCACGCCCAGGTGACGATGTTGCCCAGCGAGGCCAGCAGCAGCGAGCCGCCGAAGAAGTCGATCGGCTCGCCGCCCACCAGCTCGGGCAGGCCGGCGAACGGGCCGAACGTCCGGCTGTAGAGGAAACCCCACATCAGCGCGCCGATGACGGCGGGCACGGCGTACGGCATGAACGCGATCAGGCGGAACGCGACCGCGAACCTCGTGGTGACCGCGTCCAGCGCCAGCGCGGCCACGAGCGCCGCGCCCAGCATGACCGGGATCTGCACCGCGCCGAACACCACCACCCGCAGCAGCCCGTCGAGCAGCACCGGGTCGGTGAAGGCGCGCGCGTAGTTGTCCAGGCCGGTGAAGCGGGTGCCCAGGGCCAGGCTGCGGCTGGACAGGCTCAGCCAGAACGCGTAACCCAGCGGCACCACCAGGAACGCGACGACGACGAGGAAGAACGGCAGGACGAACAGCGCGCCGGCCACCGGGTGGGCGGTCAGCCGGCGCGACGGCCGGCGCGGTCGTGGGGGTGCGGGTGCCGGTGCGCCGGTCGTGGGCGCCTCGGCCGTGCGTGCCCGGGTCATGGGGCCTCCTGGACCTGGTCGCTACCGGGTGACCTCGAAGCCCTGCTGCCGGGCGTAGGCGATGACGTTGCGCTCGGTCTCCTCCAGCACCGTGCTCCACGGCCTGCCGCCCTCCATCGCCTCGGCGGCGCGGTCGGTCAGCTCGCCGAACACGAAGTCCTGGAACGGCGTGTACTGGAACTCGCCCAGCTTTTGCGACACCGGCACGAAGATCTCGTTGACCTTCTGCCCGTCGAAGAACTCGTAGGCCTTGCCGGTGAACGCCGGGTCCGCCGCGACCTCCTCCACCAGCGGGTACAGGAACGCCTTGTTCAGCCCCACGTCCCAGGCCGCCTTCGAGCGGCCGAACAGCTCGCGCGCCACCTTCGTGGCCGCCTCGGGGTTCTTCGCCTGCTTGGTGACGGTGAACGTCGAGCCGCCCCAGTCGCCGTGCTCGTCGGCGCCCGCCGTCCACTGCGGCATCGGCGCCACGGCCCACTTGCCCGAGGTGTTCTTCAGCGAGCCCGCGACGTAGCCGGGCGTCCAGCCGGCCGCAGCCCAGGTCCAGTACTTGCCCGAGTCCAGCGCGGCGGTGGCGTCGGCGGTGAAGAACGGGTCCTTGGCCATCAGGCCCCGGTCCACCAGGTCGCCGAGCAGGTCCAGCACCTTCCGGCACTCCGGCGCGGTCAGGTCGATGCGCACCCGCTGGGGCGCCTGCGCCCGCGAGTAGCCGTAGGGGCGGCAGCCCGCCTGCCACATCAGGCCGTTCAGCCAGCCGCCGTCGCTGCCGAAGCTGGCGATGAACGCGTTCGGGTCGGCCGCCTTGACGCGGGCCGCGGCGTCCGCGTACTCGGCCCACGTCGTGGGCACCGGGATGCCGTGCTGCTCGAAGAGGTCCTTGCGGTACATCAGGGCCATCGGGCCGCCGTCCACGGGGATGGCGTAGACCTCGTCGCCGTCGGTGGCCTGGCTCCACGCCCACTCGGCGTAGAGGTCCTCGTCGTCGTTCGCGCCGTACTGGCCCATGTCCACCAGGGCGTCGAGGATGACGAACGTCGGGATCTGCTGGAACTCGACCATGGCCACGTCCGGCGCGCCCTTGCCCGCCGTGAACGCCGTCTTGAGCTTGGCGTACTGGTCCGGGCCGGTACCGACGTTGGTCCACTCGACCTGCACGTCGTCGTGGGCCGCGTTGAAGGCGTCGACCACGCCCTTGAACTCCGGGTACCAGGCCCACACCGACACCCGGACCGGGCCGTCGCCGTCCCCGCCGTCGTCGGCGCCGCAGGCCGTGGAGGCGAGCAGGCAGCCCGCGGCCAGCACCGACCCGACGGCCCGCCACACCTTGCGCGACCGGTTGACACGAAGCACGAGGCAGCACCTTTCCGTCGCGGCACACCAGCGGGCACGCGCGACTGCCATCACGGAGCGTCACCGGCACGCCGGGAGGGATGACGTGCCGAGCGGTGATCCCGCAGGGCGGACGCCGTGGTCCGCCGGGATCGGTCGGGTGTCGCACCACGTCGGGAACCCGGTCGCGCCGGACCGGTGAGCCGCCGTGATACCGGGCTTTGCTGCGCTGCAAAGCACTATGGCGCGCCTTTTGCCGCGCTGCAAGACCCAATCCGCTCAGGTTCCGGCCCGACCCCCGCAGTGCCGGCTTGTCCCGGGGCGCGTCGCCGGGCACACTCCTTGCAGCGCTGCAACGGCGAACGGGCCGCGCAGGGGACCCGCAGGAGAGACATGCGCGATGCCACGCTGCGTGACGTAGCCTTGCTCGCCGGGGTGTCCCCGCGCACGGTCTCCAACGTGGTCAACGGCTACGCCAGGGTCACCGAGAGCACCCGGCAGAAGGTCGAGCGCGCCATCGCCGAGCTCGGCTACCGGCCCAACGTGCTGGCCCGCAACCTGGCCAACGGCCGTTCCGGGCAGATCGCCGTGGTCGTGCCCTACCTGGACACGCCGTACTTCTCCGAGCTGCTCCAGGCCATCATCCCCAGGGCCCGCGAGCGCGGGTACAACGTCCTGGTCGACCAGACCGACGGCGACCCGCACCACGAACGGGACCTGCTCCGCCGGGGCGGTCGCGCGTTCCTGTTCGACGGCATGATCTTCAGCCCGCTGGGCCTGGCGCAGGAGGACCTGCCGGACGACCCCTCGCTGCCGCTGGTCGTCCTGGGCGAACGGGTGTCCAACGGGGTCTTCGACCACGTGGGCATCGACGACGTGGCCGCCTCCCGCACCGCCACCGCCCACCTGATCGAACTGGGCAGGCGGCGCATAGCGGCCATCGGCGACCAGCCCTATCCCACCGGCGAAGCCGCCCAGCTCCGCACCCGCGGCTACCGGCAGGCCCACGCGGACGCCGGCCTGCCGGTGGACGAGTCGCTCGTCATCGGCACCCCGCGCTTCAACCGCGCGGACGGGGCCGGCGCCATGAGCAGGCTCCTGGACCGGGACGACCCGCCGGACGCCGTCTTCTGCTACAGCGACCTGGTGGCCCTGGGCGCGCTGCACGTCGCCCTGGGCCGGGGGCTGCGCGTGCCGGAGGACCTGGCCCTGATCGGCTACGACGACATCGAGGACGGGCGCTACTCCAACCCCCCGATCAGCACCATCTCGCCCGACAAGGAGGCCATCGCCACCACCGCCGTGGACCGGCTCCTGGAGCGCATCGCCGGCGACCGGCCGTTGGCGGGGGTGGAGGTGCGCGCCGGGCACCGGCTGGTGGTCCGGCAGAGCACCGCCGGGCGCGCCGCCCCGGACGCCGGCTGACCGCCGGGGTCGTCGGGTCGGGCGGGCC
>NZ_JBHWIE010000234.1:0-11371 GCF_042732085.1 Actinosynnema sp. NPDC059797 | reverse complement strand
GGTCTGGAACGGCCGCGTAAACGAGCTGATGGCCAGGGACGTGTCGGACCTCACCCCCGGCACCGCGCTCGACCTGGGCTGCGGCGAGGGCGGCGACGCGCTGTGGCTGGCCGCGCGGGGCTGGCGGGTCACCGCGGTCGACGTGTCGTCCGTCGCGCTGGACCGGGTCGGGGCGCGGGCCGCCGAGGCCGGGCTGGCCGACCGGGTCGAGCGGCAGCGGCACGACCTGTCGCGGTCGTTCCCGGAGGGCGAGTTCGACCTGGTGTCCGCGCAGTTCCTGCACTCGATGACCGAGGCCGAGGGCGAGCGGAACCGCATCCTGGCGCGGGCGGCCCGCGCGGTGGCGCCCGGCGGCGTGCTGCTGGTCGTGGGCCACGCCGGGTGGCCGAGCTGGGAGCGCGGCCGCGACGGCGAGTACCGCTTCCCCACCAACGCCGACGTGCTGGCCGGGCTCGACCTCGGCGAGGGCTGGTCGGTCGAGGTGGACGAGTCGGTCGTGCGGGAGATCGCCAGTCCCTCCGGCGAGCCGGGCACGCGCACCGACCACGTGCTGCGGTTGCGCCGCCACTAGGCACGCCGCGGCGGCCCCGGGCTCAGGCCAGCAGGTCGGCCAGGGTGGTCAGCGCCTGCCCCAGGGGGAGGTCGACGCGGACGGACGCGTGCGCGTCGCCCCTGGTCTCACCCCGGTTGACGATCAGCACCGGCGTGCCCGCGGCCGCCGCGCGGCGGACGAACCGCAGGCCGGACATCACCGTCAGCGACGACCCCAGCACCAGCAGCGCGCCGGCGGCGTCCACCAGCGCGCCGCACCGCTCGACGCGCGGCCTGGGCACGTTCTCGCCGAAGAACACCACGTCCGGTTTGAGCACTCCCCCGCAGTCGGCGCAGTCGACCAGCCGGAACGAGCGCACCTCGTCCTCGGCCAGGTCCACGTCGCCGTCGGGGTTGACCCGGGACGCCTCGGCCGCGAAGCCGGGGTTGACCGCGCCCAGCCTCCGGTCCAGGTCCTCGCGGGGGCTGGTCCGGCGGCAGCCCAGGCAGACCACCCGGTCGAGGCCGCCGTGCAGCTCGACCACGTCGGGCGTGCCCGCGGCCTGGTGCAGGCCGTCGACGTTCTGGGTGATCACGCCGGTCACGCGGCCGGCGGCGTGCAGGCGCGTCACGGCGAGGTGGCCCGCGTTGGGCCGGGCGCGGGCGATGGTGCGCCAGCCCAGGTGGCTGCGCGCCCAGTACCGCTGCCTGCCCGCCGGGCTGCCGACGAACTCGTCGTAGGTCATCGGGGTGTGCTTGCGCAGGCTGCCCGCCGCGCCCCGGTAGTCGGGGATGCCGGATTCGGTGGACAGGCCCGCGCCGCTGAGCACCAGGACCCGGCCTGCCGCGAGCACCCGCACGACCTCGTCCAGGCTCGTGGTGCGCGGCAGCGGCGCGCCGGTGGCCGTCCAGCTCAGCGTCGGCCTTGTGCGCATGGCACCCAGGTTACGTGGCCGGACCGGTCACGCGGCCGGACCGGTCGACTCGCGGACCACCAGTTCGGGCGGGTCGACCTCGACGTGGCCGTCCTCGACCTCGCCCAGCTCGGCGAGCAGCGCCCGGGCCGCCGCCCGCCCCAGGCCGACGAGGTCCTGCCGCACGGTGGTCAGCCGCGGGTACACCAGCTCGCTCATCGGCAGGTCGTCGTGGCCGATGACGGACAGCTCGCGGGGCACCTCGACGCCCAGCCGGCGCGCGGCGCTCAGGCCGGCCACGGCCATCGAGTCGTTGGCGAACAGGATCGCCGTGGGGCGGTGGCCGGACAGCATGTCCCGCACGGCGTCCACCGCGCCGGCCGGGCCGAAGTCGCCGGACGCGAGCGCGGGCGCGGCTTCGAGGCCGTTCTCCGTCAGCACCTGCTCGAAGACCCGCCTGCGGTGGTGGGTGTGCACCCGGTCGCCGGGACCGGACAGGTAGCCGATGCGCCGGTGGCCGTGCCGCAGCAGGTGCTCGACGGCCTGGCGGACGCCGCGGTCGGGGTGGGCCGCCCGCACGGCCGGGATCGGGTCGGCCTCCCACGGGGTGCCGATCAGCACGGCGGGCAGGCCGAGGTCGCGCAGCAGGGCGAACCGGGTGTCGCCGACCCGGCTCTCGGTGAGCAGCACGCCGTCGACCCGGCCCTCCTCGGCGAGCCTGCGGTAGGCGGTCTCCTCGGCGACCCGCTCCTCGCCCACGATGTGCAGCAGCAGGCCGTAGCCCTTGGGCGCCAGCTCGCGCTCGATGCCGTCGATCAGCAGGGTGAAGTGCGGGTCCGTGCTGAGCAGGTCCGTCTCCCGCCGCAGGACCATGCCGACGGCCCGCGCCTTGGCGGCCCGCAGGGCGACCGCGGTGGCGGACGGCGTCCACCGGAGCTTGGCGGCCGCGGCCAGCACGCGCTCGCGGGTGGCCGGGGAGATGCCGCCCTTGCCGTTGACGACCTTGGACACGGCCGAGGCGGACACGCCGGCGAGCGCGGCGACGTCGGCGATCGTCGGCTTGCCACTTCCTGCCACGCGGAAAACGTTACACCTGACTCCCGACAGGGACTCGACGGGTGTCAAGTAAAACGATATACCTGTGTCGTGCAGCGGAATTCGGCGAAGCTGATCGGCCCGAACGGCACCCCCGTGACGTGGGTGGGCGTCAACTACTGGTCGCGCACCGGCGGCCCGCTGATGTGGCGGCACTACGACCCGGGCGTGGTGGACGAGGAGCTGCGCACGCTGCGCGACCACGGCATCGGCCTGACCCGCAGCTTCTGCTACTGGCCCGACTTCATGCCCGCCGAGGACCGGCTCGACGAGGAGCTGCTGGGCAGGTACGACGATTTCCTGGACCGCCACCACGCGCTCGGCATGGGCACCATCCCCACCTTCGTCGTCGGCCACATGTCCGGGCAGAACTGGGACCCGCCCTGGCGCGACGGGCGCGACGTGTTCGGCGACGAGTCGTTCGTGGCGCTCCAGCGCTGGTACGTGCGGGAGCTGGCGGCCCGCTGGAAGAACCACCCGGCGGTGGCGGGGTGGCTGCTCAGCAACGAGATACCGATCTACGCCGACTGGCGCTCGCGCGGCATCGGCACCCTCGACGCGGACGCCGTCACGGCGTGGGCCGCGGCGCTGATCGGCGAGATCAGGGCGGTGGGCGCGACCCAGCCGGTGTCGGTCGGCGACGGCGCGTGGGGCGTGGAGGTCACCGGCCTGGACAACGGTTTCCGGGTCCGCGACCTGGCGCCGCTGGTCGACTTCCACGGGCCGCACGTGTACCGGATGGAGGACGACCCGCTGCGGCTGCACCTGGGCGCGGCGTTCGTCTGCGAGCTGCTCGACGTCGGCGGGAAGCCCGTGGTGCTGGAGGAGTTCGGGGTGACCTCGGACTACACCTCCGAGGAGCACGCCGCCCACTACTACCGGCAGGTCCTGCACACCACGCTGCTGGCCGGCGCGACCGGCTGGATCCCGTGGAACAACACCGACTACGACGACCTGTTCGACCAGGAGCCCTACCGGCACCACCCGTTCGAGATGCACTTCGGCCTGACCGACTCGCGCGGCCGCCCCAAGCGGCAACTGGTCGAGGTGGCGCGGTTCGCCGAGGTGCTGCGGCGCACGGACTTCGCCGGGTTGCGCCGGCCCGACACCGGGGTGGCGCTGCTGGTGTCGTCGTTCCTGGAGGCCCGCTACCCGTTCACCCAGCCCGAGGACGCCACCAGCGTGGCCGACCACTGCCGCCAGGCCTACGTCGCGGCGCGGGAGGCCGACCTGCCGGTGGGCGTGGCGCGGGAGCTGGACGGCGTGCCGGAGGACTGCGCGCTGTACCTGGCGCCGTCGGTCAAGCAGCTGACCGCGCCGACGTGGCGGGCGCTGGTGGCGCGGGCCGAGCGGGGCGCGGTGGTGTACGCGTCGTACTTCGTCGGCGAGCACCGCACGCAGCGCGGGCCGTGGTGGCCGGACCTGGACGGCACGTTCGGCGTGGTCAAGCAGCTGCGGTACGGGCTGGTCGACCCGATCGAGGACGACGAGCTGCGGATGGTGTTCACCCACGACCTCGGCGACATCGCGGCGGGTGAGGAGCTGGTGTTCCGGGTCGCGGGCACGGAGCACTCGCGGGCGTTCCTGCCGGTCGTGCCGGACGGCGCGCAGGTGCTGGCGACCGACGCGCGCGGGCGGCCCGCGCTGCTGCGCCGGCGGGTCGGCGACGGGTGGCTGGTGCTGTGCACCTACCCGCTGGAGCACATGGCCGCCCGAACGCCCCGGGTCAACCCCGAGCCGATGTGGCGGCTCTACGCGGCGCTGGCGGCCGAGGCGGGCGTGCGGCCGCGGGTGCGGGTGGCCGACCCGCTGGTGATGGCGGCGGTGATGGAGCACGAGGACGGGCGCGAGTTCGCCTGGTTCGTGAGCCAGCACGACGCGCCGGTGACGGTGACGCCGCTGGTGGACGGCGGGTCGCTGGTGTCGCTCGACGGCGAGCCGGTGCGCGGGCTGGAGCTGGGTCCGTTCGGTGTGGTGGTGGCGGAAGTGCGGAGGGGCGAATGAGGATCGCGGCGGCGGACGTGGTGGTGACCTGCCCGGGGCGGAACTTCGTGACCCTGCGGGTGACCACCGAGGACGGCCTGGTCGGGCTGGGCGACGCGACGCTCAACGGCCGGGAGCTGGCGGTGGCGTCCTACCTGGCCGACCACGTGGTCCCGCTGCTGGTCGGGCGGGACGCGCGGGCGATCGAGGACACCTGGCAGTACCTGTACCGGGGCGCGTACTGGCGGCGCGGGCCGGTGACCATGGCCGCGATCGCCGCCGTGGACACGGCGCTGTGGGACATCAAGGCCAAGGCCGCCGGGATGCCGCTCTACCAGCTGCTGGGCGGCGCGTGCCGGGTCGGCGCGCTCGCCTACGGGCACGCGTCGGGGCGCGACCTGCCGGAGCTGTTCGACTCGATCCGGCTGCACCTGGAGCGGGGTTTCCGGGCCATCCGCGTGCAGACCGGCATCCCGGGCCTGGCGACCGTCTACGGCGTCGCCTCGTCCGCGGCGGGCGGCGGCGACCGGTACGACTACGAGCCCGCCCGGCCGACCGCGCTGCCGGTCGAGGAGACCTGGGACACCCGCGCGTACCTGCGGCACGTGCCGGGCGTGTTCGAGGCGGTGCGCCACGAGTTCGGGCCGGAGCTGCCGCTGCTGCACGACGGCCACCACCGGATGACGCCGATCGAGGCCGCCCGGCTCGGCAAGTCGCTGGAGCCCTACGACCTGTTCTGGCTGGAGGACGCCACGCCGGGCGAGGACCAGGCGGCGCTGCGGCTGATCAGGCAGCACACCACGACCCCGCTGGCCATCGGCGAGGTGTTCAACTCCGTGCACGACTACACCACGCTGCTGGGCGAGCGGCTGATCGACTACGTGCGGTCGGCGGTCACGCACACCGGCGGCGTGACCGCGATGAAGAAGCTGCTGGACTTCGCCGCCGTCCACGGGGTCAGGTCCGGGCTGCACGGCCCGACGGACATCTCGCCGGTGGGCATGGCCGCGGCGCTGCACCTGGACCTGGCCGTGCACAACTTCGGCATCCAGGAGTACATGCCGCACACCGCGGAGACGCTGGAGGTCTTCCGCACGTCCTTCACCTTCGCGGACGGCCTGCTGCACCCGTCCGACGCGGCGGGGCTGGGCGTGGAGCTGGACCTGGAGGCGGCGGCGCGCTTCCCCTACCGGGCCGCGTACCTGCCGGTGAACCGCCTGGCGGACGGGACCCTCCACGACTGGTGAGCGCGTGCGGGCGGGGGTCAGCCGCGGACCACCGCCCGCACCAGCGCGGCGTCGTACGGGCGGTTCCCGGACTGGACCGGCATGGTGTCCGGCGGGCGCGGGCCGACCAGGGCGGCGGCCTCCGGCGGCAGGCCGATCCAGTGGTCGACCAGCTCCACGGCCACCGGCGCGCCGGGCGCGACCTCGCAGGTGATTTCGCGCGGCGTCGTGCCGTACAGCTCCAGCCGACGGCCGCCCAGCGGGCGGTCGCCGAACCGGCAGCTCCCCTCGGGCAGCGTCACGTGCGTGCGCCACGCCCGCTCCGCCGGCGTGACCAGCAGCCGGAGCGCGCCGGCGTCGGCCGTCACCTCGGCGGTGGGTGCGGGCAGGTCCAGCACCGGGGCTCCGGCGCGCAGCGCGGGTTCGGGCAGCGGCGGCGCGGCGCCCCGTTCCGGGTCCTCGCCCAGCACCCGCCGGGTCCACTCGTCGGTCTCCGGGTCGCCGGACAGCCAGTCCGCCCGGCCCGACTCGGTGTCCAGGCGGTAGACCAGCGCGTTGGGGCGCGGCTCGGCCGGGCTGAAACCGAACCTCGCCGTGCCCGCGGCCACCAGCGCCAACGCCACCGCGCCGGCCGCGAACGCGGCGTGCCGCGGCAGCTCTCCCGGCAACTCCGCCAACAACGGCACCAGCAGCACGCCCGCCAGCAGCGCGAACACCACGCCCACCGCCGCCATCGGCATGCCCAGCGCCACCAGCAGCGTGCCGACCAGCGGCGGGTACACCGCGGCGGCGACCAGCGGCGGCAGGAACGCCAGGCGGGGCCGCCACAGCGCGAGCAGGCCCGCCGCCAGCGGCCACTGGAACAGGAAGCTCGCGCCCGGCACGAGCACCGCGGTGACCGCCAGCAGCACGGCCGGCGGCACCAGCACGCCCGCGACCACCTCCTCCCGGGAGCGCCCCCGCACCAGCCGGGCCGCCACGAGCAGGACCGCCAGCCCCACCACCGAGAACCCGGCGACGAACCAGCCCCGCTCGTAAGGCTCCGACAGGGCCAGGAACGCCAGCCCCGGCCGCAGCGCCGCCACCGCCGACCACAGCGCGAACACCACCGCCCCCGCCACGACCACCGCGCCCGCCGCCACGCCGGCCACGAACAGCACCCGCAACCGCCGCACCACGACGACCGCGAGGAACGCCAAGACCGTCACCGCCGCCAGGACCGCGGCCAACCACACCGGGTAGCGCACCAGCACGCGCGAGAACAGGTCGAAGTACACCGCCGAACCGCCGTCGGCCGCGCGCAGGTCCCGGTCCCCCAGCTCCCGCACCAGGCCCACCATCGTGTCGCCGTGGTGCTGGAGGCTGCCGCGGTCGAGCCGCTCCAGGTCGTCGTACGGCGAGTGGTAGTCGTGGACGTGCTCGATGAACGCGCTGTTGAGCCCGCGCGCGCCGGCGTCGAGGAACACGCTGAAGTCGCTGTAGTTCGGCATCAGCCGGTAGACCTCGGCGGCCAGCGAGTTCGCGATGGGCCGGCCGGAGGCCCCCGCGAACGCCGACACCAGCGGCGCGTTGCCCGGTCCCGTCTCGAACATCCACACCGGCCCGCCGCTGCCGCGGGCCTCCCAGTTCAGCACCGCGCCGTAGTCGTCGACGCCGTGGCGCCGCACGAACGCCTCGGCCCCGAGCGTCCCGGCCTCCTCGCCGTCGGTGAACAGGAACACCACGTCGTTGCGCACGGGCCGCTGACCCAGCGCCCGCACGGTCTCCAGCATCGCCGCGACCGCCGCGCCGTCGTCCGCCGCGCCGGGTCCGGTCGGCACCGAGTCGTGGTGCGCGACCAGCAGCAGCGCCTTGCCGCCGCTCGTGGACGGGTCGGTGCCGCGCACGCGGGCCACGACGTTGTGCGCGGTCGCGACCCGCTCCACCCCGCGCCACGACCGGACCACGTCGTCGGACTCCACCGACACCTCGGCGCCGAACCCGCGGGCGACCTCGGCGATGTGCCCGCGCACCCGCGCGTTGTCGGCCGAGCCGATCGGGTGGGGACGCTGCGCGATCGCGCGCAGGTGCTCCTCGGCCCGGCCGGCGGCGAACTCGGCGGGCGGGGCGTCCGCGCGCGGGGCGGGTGGTCGGAACGCCAGCACCGCCGGCGCGCCCACCGCCGCGATCACCAGGAGCGACACCGCCGTCGACCACGTCCGCTGGAGCACCGGCCGACCTTAGCCGGCCGGGCGGCGGACCGGAACCGGTCCGGCGGTGCTTTCGGGTACCCGCACGTGCCCGCACCGGTGCGGCGCCCGTCGCGGCCGAACGGCCCACCGGGGTCCTACCGGAGCGGGCGGCCGACCCGTAACGTCAGCCGGCGCCGCGAACAGGAGGAACGATGGACACCCGCGACCACGTCTCCACCGAAGAACCCTTCGCCACCGCGCTGCGCGCCGCGATCGCCGCCCGGGGCCTCGGCCTGGACCGCATCCGGCAACGGCTGCTCGACCGCGGCACGGAGATCAGCGTCGCCGCGCTGAGCTACTGGCAGTCCGGCCGCAGCAAACCCGAGCGGCGCGGCTCCATCCAGGCCGTGCGGCACCTGGAGGAGGTGCTGGGGCTGGGGCCCGGTGCGCTGACCGACCTGCTGGGCGAGCCGCGCCAGCGCGGGCGGACCAGGCGGACCGCCGACGCGCCGGCGCTGGAGGAGATGTGGCCCGACCGCGAGCGGATCGAGCCGGTGCTGTCCCTGGTCGACCGGGACGAGGCGCTGACCAGGCTCACCCTGCACATCGCCGTGGAGGTCGCGGCGGACCGGGGCGTGCGGACCGTGCGGACCAGGCAGGTGCTGCGCGCCGAGCGCGACGGCGCGGACCGGTGGGTGACGGTGCACGACCTCACCCAGCCCGGTCCGGCGCCGCGGATCGTGCCGATCCGGTCGTGCGCGCTCGGCCGGGTCGTGCGCCGGGAGGAGGACGGGGTGGTGGCCGCCGAGCTGCTGTTCGACCGGGTGCTGGCGCGCGGCGAGACGATCGTGGTCGAGTACGCGTCGGTGGTCGACGGGCCGCCGTACCCGCGCGGCGACGACACCTACTGCAGCCAGTTCCGCACGCCGGTGCGGGATTACGCGGTGGAGGTGCAGTTCGACCCGGCGGCGCTGCCCACGTCGGTCCGCAGGCACGTGGTCAGGCCGGACGTGCCGCACCCGGTCGAGCACCAGCGGATGGCGGTGTCGCCGGAGGGCTACACCCACGCGGTGGCGCTGGGGTTCGGTCCGGGCATGTTCTGCGTGGCCTGGGAGTGGCCGGACTAGGCGAGGCCACCGCCCGGTCGCGCCGATATCGGTCGACACGGGCGGTGGGCGCGGCGCACCATGTCCGCCGTGCTCACCCTCCCCGCCGGCTGCACCACCCGGCCGCCCTCGCTCGACGACGCCGCGGCGATCCTGCGGCTCGTGCACGCCTACACCACCGCCGTCGTCGGGTTCGGCGACTACACGTTGGACGACGTGCGCGACGAGCTGTCCCGGCCCGGTTTCGACCCCGCGCGCGACGCCTGGCTGGTCCTCGACGGCGACGAGCCGGTCGGGTACGGGGTGGTCGAGAGCCGCGGCGACGGCTCGCGGGTCGACGTGGACGTGACCTCCTCGCGGCCGGCCGTGGTGGACTGGCTGTTCGAGCGGGTGCTGGCGCGGGCCCGGGAGGTCGCCCGCGCGGCCGGTCACGCCGAGGTGGTCGTGGACCAGGGCGTCTACCGGCCGGACGAGGCGCTGCGCGAGAAGGTGGCGGCGCTCGGGTTCGCCGTCGGCACGACGTTCCACCGGATGCGGGCCGACCACGACGGCGACGTGCCGCCCCCCGCGCCCGTCGACGGGCTGGTGCTGCGCCCGGCCGTCGACGACGGGGTGCGGCGGGCCGCGCACGAGGTGTTGAACGAGTCGTTCACCGGGCACTTCGGGTTCGCGCCGAAGACCTACTCCGAGTGGCACGAGGCGCAGGACCGGAAGTCGACCTTCGACTGGTCGGGGCTGTGGCTGGCGGAGCTGGACGGCAAGCCGGTCGGGTTCCTGGAGCGCACCGACCAGTTCGCCGACGAGAACCGCGGTTACGTCGGCCACCTAGGCGTGCTGCCCGCGGCACGCGGTCGCGGCGTGGCCAAGCACCTGCTGCGGCACGCGTTCCACCTGGACGCCGCGGAGGGCCGGGTCGGCACGGTGCTGCACGTCGACTCGAACAACACCACGCCCGCGCTCGGCCTGTACGAGTCGGTGGGCATGCGGCCGGTGCTGGTGATCGACGTGTGGCGCGGCGCGTTCCCGGCCTGAGCGGTCAGGCGAAGCGCTGGCCGTCGATCAGCCACCCGCCGTCGGTCTTGACCAGCGTGTAGACGTGCCGCTCCGGCTGGCTGCCGCCGTTCCGGTACGTGTAGGTGACGGTGGCCGCCACCTCGTTGCCGCCCACCGGTCGCACGTCGGTGACGCTGACCGCGCTCATCTGGCCCCAGAACGCCTGGTAGTCGGCGAACGACGGGGCGAACCGGGCCTTGAAGCCGTCGCTCAGCCGCGCGTAGCCCGCTTCCAGGTTCCCGGGCAGCAGGGCGTAGTAGTCGCCCAGGGCCCGGTCCGCCGGGACGTCGGCGGGCGGCTGCTCGGGCGGCGTCGTCGTGGTCTGCTCCGGCGGCGGGGTGGTCGTGGTCTGCTCGGGCTGCTGGGTGGTGGTCTGCTCGACGGTCGGTTGCTGCTGCTGCCCGGTGGTCTCGGCCTGCGTCGTGGTGGTGGTGCTGTTGTCCGGGCCCGCCGTGCCGGGGTCCGCGTCCCGGTTGAGCAGGTAGACCACCAGGGCGACGGCGACCAGCGCCACGACGCCCAGCGCGACGAGGGCCTTGCGGTCGCCCCGCCGCTCCTCCCGCTCGGGGGCGGGGGACGACGGGGGCGGCGCGACGGCGGCGGGCCGCGGGTCCGGCCGCAATCGCGACGGCGGTTGCGTTTGCGGCGACGACCGGGGTTGCGACTGGGGTTGTGACGGCGACTCGGGTTGCGATCGCGGCGAAGATTGCGACTCGGGTCGCGATCGCGGCGGGGGCGTCGGCCGCGGGGTCGGTTCCGGGGTCGGCCGCGGAGTCGGTTCCGGGGTCGGCGGGGAGGCCGGTGCCGGTTCCACCGAGGTCAGCGTGGCCAGCGGGGTGGCCAGGAGCGCGGTCGGGTCGGGCGTGCGCTCGAACCGCACGTCGCGGATCATCCGCTCGGCGTCGGCCATGGACGGCCGGGTGTCCGGGTTCGGGTCGAGCAGCCGCATCAGCACCGGTGCGAGCGGGCCCGCGTGCTCCGGCGGCGCGAACTTGCCCTCCGCGACCCGGTGCAGCAGGGCGATCGTGTTGCCGTCCACCCCGAAGGGCGGATCGCCCTCCACCGCCGCGTACAGGGTGGAGCCGAGCGCGAACACGTCGGCGGGGAAACCGCCCTTCTCGCCGCGGGCCACCTCCGGCGCCAGGTAGGCGGGGGTGCCGACGAGCATCCCGGACGCGGTGACGGTCACCTCGTCGGCCGCGCGCGAGGTGCCGAAGTCGGTGACCTTGACCGTGCCGAACTCGGTGACCAGCACGTAGCCGGGCTTCACGTCGCGGTGCACCACCCCGGAC
>NZ_JBHWIE010000233.1:0-11372 GCF_042732085.1 Actinosynnema sp. NPDC059797 | reverse complement strand
CCCACCCGCCGCTCAGCCGTTCGCGTGCAGCCCGGCCACCTCGGCGTCGCCGAGGGCCCGGTCGAACGCGCGGACCTCGTCCACCGACCCGCGCCAGTAGTCGGTGGGCTGACCCGCGTACTTCGCCCGGCCGATGGTCAGCGGACCGGTGCTCACCTCGTCCGGCCCGGCCGGGATGGTCGCCACCCGCTGCCCGTCGAGGTACAGGCGCTGCTCGCCCGCCGCCTCGTCGCGCACGCCGACCAGGTGGTACCAGCGGCCCAACTCCGGGGTCACCGCGTGGGTGGCGCGCCGGCCGCCCGGCACGCTGAACGCGAAGTTGCCCTGGCCGTACTGGAGGTAGAACGGGTTCTCGGTGCGCCGGCCGTCCTGGCTGACGGCCGTGGCGTAGTTGCCCGGCAGCGCGTCCAGGGTCACCCACGCGGACACGGTGTAGCTGCCGCGCGTGTCGAGGACCGGTCCGGCGGTCCCGGCGTGGTCGCCGTCGCCGTCGAACCTCAGGGCCTGCCCGCGCACGCCCGGCGCGTACGCCGCGTCCCCGTGGAGCGCGACGGGGTTGCCGCCGCCGCTGGTGTCGTCGCCGTCGCCGTCCAGCGACCACGTGCCGCGGCCCGGGTAGACCCGCTGCCCGGCCGCCGCGCCCGCGGCGAGCACCCGGCGGTTGACCTCGCGCACCGGCCCGGGATCGACCTTGATCTCGCGCCGGTCGTAGGTCCAGAAGCCGTTCAGCTCCGTCTCCACGTCGGTGACCTGCGTGTAGACCGAGCCGGACAGCTCCGCGCCCGCGCCCTCCAGGTAGTAGGTCTCGGTGTTGGACACGTACTTCGCGGTCAGCGCCGCCTTGTCCGCCACCCCGCTGTAGATCACGGCGGGCGCGCCGGGCCACTGGTGGCCGGGCGTGCGGAGGGTGAACCCGCCGTGCTCGCCGTCCATCGCGGCCCGCGTGGCGTCCGGCCACGGCGCGTGGTTGTTGAGGTAGTCGTGGTGGTCGATGACCTCGCCCTTGCCGGAGTCGCCCTTGGACGCGCAGCAGTTGACGCCGCTGTGCGCGTTGACCACCCGGGAGGGGTCGGCGGCCTTGACCGACTCGGCGATGCGGCCCGTCTCCTCCCGGTCCCACTCGCCCCAGCCCTCGTTGAACACGATCCAGCCGATGATCGAGGGCGAGTCGTGCAACTGCTCCATCGCGCGGCGGCCCTCGGTGAGGAACGCCTGCTGCCCGGTCTCGTTCGTGACGTTGACGTTGACGAAGTCCTGCCACACCAGCAGGCCCAGCTTGTCGGCGTGGTGGTACCAGCGGGCGGGTTCGACCTTGATGTGCTTGCGCACGGCGTTGAACCCGAGGTCCTTCTGCGCCTTGAGGTCGAACAGCAGGGCCTCGTCGCTGGGCGCGGTGTTCAGGCCGTCGGGCCAGAAGCCCTGGTCGAGCATCGCCAGCGAGAACACCGGCTTGCCGTTGAGCACCAGCTTGGGGAAGCCGCCGACCTCCTGGACGCCGACCGAGCGCATCCCGAAGTAGCTCTCCACGGAGTCCCGGCTCGACCCGTCGACCAGGCTGACGTCGAGGTCGTAGAGGTACGGGTCTTCCGGGGTCCACAGGCGCGGGTCGGGCACCGGCAGGGTCAGGTCGGCGTTGGGGCGGCCGGTGACCTCGCCGACCCGCTTGCCGCGGTGGTCGCGGGCGGTGACCTTGACCGTGGCGCGGTTCGTCGCGGTCGCGGAGGACACCCGGACCGCGAGGGTGCCCGCGGTGATGTCCGGGGTGGTCTTCACGTCGTCGATGGCCTTGTCGGGCACCGGCTCCAGCCAGACGGTCTGCCAGATGCCGGACGACTGGGTGTAGACGATGCCGCCGGGCCTGCGGGACTGCTTGCCGATCGGCTGGTCGTCGCCGGTGGTGTCGGTGACCGCGACGATCAGCTCGTGCTTGCCGCGGCCGCGCAGCGCGTCGGTGACGTCCGCGGTGAACGCGGTGTAGCCGCCGGTGTGCTCGGCGACCAGCGTGCCGTCCACCCACACCCGGGCGTGGTGGTCGACCGCGCCGAAGTTGAGCTTCAGCCGCTGGCCGCGACCGATCCCCCAGTCGCCGGGCACGGTGAACGTGCGGCGGTAGAACATGTGGTCCTCGTGCCGCTCCAGCCCGGACAGCTGCGACTCGACCGGGAACGGCACGGTGATCCGCTCCGGCAGCCGCTTGCCGAAGGTCGGCTGCTGCCCGGCGGTGGCGGCGGCGAACTCCCACGGGCCGTTGAGGTTGAGCCAGTCCTCGCGCACCTGCTGCGGGCGCGGGTACTCGGGCAGCGGGCGGTCGGCGTCCACCTTCTCACCCCACGGCGTCCTGAGCCGGTGGGTGGAGGTGTTGGTGGCGTTGCGGATGATCTCGGGCACCGCTTCGCCGCCGACGGTCAGGCCGCCCTCGCCGTCGTAGGTGACGCGGACGCGCTGGCCCCGCTGGATCGCGGCGGGTACCTCGACGACGACCTTGGTCCGGTCGCCGCGCGCGAGGCTCGCCTTGCCCAGGGGGAACGGGACGGTGTCCACCTCGACCTTGAGGTGGGAGGTGAGCGCGCCGATGCTCGTCACCGCGCGGTCGAAGTCGAGTTCGAGGCGGTTGCGCGAGGCGGTCGGCCGCACCGGGTAGACCGGGAAGTCGGCGGGCGGCAGGAAAGCCGACTCGGGCACGAGCTGCTTGGCCAGCGCCGGGGTCGACCAGCGCAGGTACATGTTCGCGCCGCCGACGTCCTGGAACATCTCCAGCCGGAAGTCGTGCTCCCGACCGGCTTCCAGGCGGATCGGCGCGCTGTGCTGCTCGACGTCCCAGTCGCCGACCCAGTGGTCGATCACCGGGTTGCCGTCGAGGAACAGGCGGAAGCCGTTGTCGCCGATGGCGTGGAAGGTGTAGTCGCCGGTGGCCGGGGCGGTGAGCCTGCCGGTCCAGCGGGCGGTGGTGTGCTCGGTGCGCCCGGTGAGGGCGGCGAACGTGCTGGTCAGGTCGCTGAAGTTGATGTCGGGGTCGAGCGTGGCGCCGCCGGGTTCGGCGAAGTCGCGCGCGCCGGGCGCGGACATGCGGAAGTACTCGCCCTTCAGGCCGTGCACGAGCGGTGCGGGGTCGCCCCCGGCGGGCTCGGCTCTGGCGGGCTCGGCTCTGGCGGGCTCGGCTCTGGCGGGCAGGGCGATGGCGGGGATGAGGAAGAGGCTCAGGAGGAGGGTGAAAAGCCGGTGGGCAGGGCGCATGCGGGTTTCTCCTCGGGCTCGGCGGTGAGACCCATCACAGCTCCGATCATCTATCCACATGGCCACTCAAAAGACAACAACAAACTTCACATTTGGGAGCGCTCCCACGGCAGGATCGCCCAACTTCCGGCAGAGGTCCAGGCCAGTGCGGCGGCGAGGAGAGGCGGAGGAGCACGAAGAGGCGGGCGGAGGGCGACGAACACCTTGCGGCCGGAGTGGCGAGGTGGCGGGCCGGCGGGACCGTGGTCCGACGGAGCCAACAAGGGGCAGCCTCTGCGGAGTTGCACTTAGTTCAGCTCACTGGACCGGCGGAGCCGTAAGCCAGCCGAGCCGCGGACCGAGCGAACTTCAGGCCGGCAGGGCCGTGGGCCGGCGGGGCCGTGGGCCGGCAGGGCCGACAAGAGACAATTCCTGCGGAGTTGCACTTAGTTCAGCCCAGTGGGTCGGCGGAGCCGCAAGCCGACCGACCGTAAGTCGACCGGGCCGACGCCGATAAGGGACGATCCCTGCAGGGTTGAACTTTGTTCAGTGCGCCGGACCGGCGGAGTCGTAAGCCACCGGCTGCGGGTCGGCGGGGCTGACAGGGAATGACCCCTGCTAGGTTGAACTTAGTTCAACACGGCGGGCTGGAGAGGTCGTGAGATGACCGGGCCGGCAGGCGGCGAAGGGCCGGTGCGACCGCGGCTGAGGTCGCACCGGCCCGGGTGGTGCACCGAGCGCGGTCGGGGGTGCCGGCCGGCCGCGCCCGGTTCGACGGGTCAGCTCGCGGTGCAGCTCACCACGGTGACGCCGCCGGTCGCCTGGCCGTTGGCGACGAACCCGAACGTCGCGCCGGCCGAGGGCGCCAGGGAGCCGTTGTGGGCGGCGTTGGTGACCGTGCTGCCGGTCAGCGTGCCGTTCCACAGGCTGGTGATGGTCCGGCCGCTCGCGACGGCCAGTTCGACGCTCCAGCCGCGGGTGGCGGCGGTGCCCGTGTTGGTCACCGTGACCTCCGCCTGGAAACCGCCCTGCCAGCTGGTGGCCGTGCGATAGGTGGCGGTGCAGCCGCCACCGCCGCCGCCCGTGCCCGGCTGGGTCGTGGCGGTCACGGCGGCCGACGCCGCGGAGAGGTTGCCCGCCGCGTCCTTCGCCCGCAGCGTGTAGGCGTAGGTGGTGCTGGGGTTGAGCCCGGTGTCGGTGTAGGTGGTGCCCGACGCGGTGCCGACCTTGGTGGTGCCGCGGTAGACGTCGTAGCCGACCACGCCGACGTTGTCGGTCGCCGCGCGCCACGACAGCGCGACCGACGACGAGGTGGTGGCGCCGACCGTCACCGCGGACGGGGCGCTCGGGGCCGTGGTGTCGACCGGGTCGCCGCCGGTGTAGCGCTCGCCGAGGCTGATGCCGGTGGTGCTGCCCTCGCCGCCGAGCCGGACCTGGTGGTCCAGGCCGACGAACTTGCCGCCGTGCTGCCACAGGGCGGGCTTGAGCAGCGCGTACTTGGTCTCGTCCCAGGTCTTCCAGTCGTCGAGCAGCAGGCCGCCCGTGTCACCGGAGTTCGGGTTGAGCACCCAGAACGTCTGGTGCAGGCCCTCCTCGACAATCAGGTCGCGCAGCGCGGCCATCCACCGGTCCTGCCGCTCGTCCTGGCCGAGCCGCCCGCCCCACTCGCCGATCAGCAGCGGCGCGGTGCCCTGCTCGTGGATGTAGAGCCAGTTCGGCCGCCACACGTCGTTGATCAGCGATTCCTTGGTGAACGGCTTGTCGAACCACGGCTGGTTGAACACCAGCGGGCCGTAGTCGTGCGGCGAGTAGACCAGCTGGTCCTGGTTCGCGCCGAGGTTGACCGGGTGCTCGGCCACGCCGCGCAGGTTCCCGCCCCACCAGGTGTGGTGGTAGTTCGGCGACAGGTCGGGGTCGGTGTCGGGCGACTGCCACGTCTCGCCGGCGCGCGGGTAGACCTCGACGCCCTCGCACAGGATCAGCACCTTCGGGTTGATCGCCAGGATGCGCTTGCCGGCGGTCTCGCAGACGTGCTTCCAGTTGTCGACGTCGGTGGAGCTGTCCCACTTGGCGCGCGGCGGCTGGTTCGGCGTGCCGTGCGGCTCGTTCTTGACGTCCATCGCGACGATGGTGTCGTCGTTCTTGTACCGCTCCGTGACCCATTCCCAGGCCTGGTAGAACAGCTCGGTCGTGACCGTGCCCTTGTACCAGACGGGGTGGATGTGGCCGGAGTTGTCGGCCTCGGCGCTGTGCACGTCCAGCAGCACCTTCAGCCCGTAGCGCTCGCACAGCTGGAGCCAGTGGTCCCACACCTGGAGGCTGTTCAGGCCCGCCAGCTCCGGGTTGACGAAGGTGTTGACGTTGGGCGCGGCCGCCTGGCCGTTCTTCCACTCCAGCAGGAGCTGGGTGGAGATCGGCACGCGGACGATGTTGATGCCGCGGTCGGCCATCGACTTGGTGACCTCGGCGATGTTCGCCGACCACAGGCCGTGGAACACCCGCTCGGTGGCGTTGAAGCCGAACCAGTTGGCGCCGGTCAGCCAGACGCGGTTGCCCGCCTCGTCGACGATCTGGTTGCCCTCGACGTGCAGCCAGTCCTCCTGCTGGGCCGCCGTGGCGGCGGGTGTGACGGCCGCGTGGGCGAACACCGCCATCGCCGCTGCCGCGACGAGCGCCGCCGCCCGGCGCCAACGCGCCGTGCCTGAACGTGTCGTTCTCATGTGCTGCTGTCCCGACCTTCCGACGTTGGAACCCGGTTTCGACGCGGCTGCGCCGGCAGCGCTCCGGCGGCGGTGTTTCTGGGAGCGCTCCCAGCCCGGCGTAGTGTAGGCATCTGCCCCCGTTTGGCAACATCCCCGCACGCACAGTTGTCCTCTGTGGATCCACTGGTCCGAACAGGTGACGAGCACCCTTCACGTTCAGGTGTTTTGCCGACGAGCGCCCGGGTACCTGACTGGTCCGACGCGACGTCCCGGGAGGTACCCCTGTGGAACTCGGCCCCGCCTTGTACGCCGGGGCGGGCCTGGTCACGCTGACCGCGGCGCTGCTGCCCCGGTTGCTGGCGAAGGCACCGATCTCGATGCCGATGGTGTTCCTGGGCGCGGGCGCGCTGGCGTTCGGCGTGGCCGATCCGCTGCCGGACGTGGACCCGCGCCACCACGGGTCGCTCGTGGTGCACCTGACCGAGCTGTGCGTGATCATCTCGCTGATGGGCGCCGGGCTGGCCCTCAACCGGCCCGTCGGCCTGCGGCGGTGGGCCACGACGTGGCGGCTGCTGGGCGTGACGATGCCGCTGACGATGCTCGCGGTCGGCGTGCTCGGCTGGGGGCTGCTCGGGTTCGGCGTGGCGGCGGCGGTGCTGCTCGCGGCGGTGGTGGCGCCCACGGACCCCGTGCTGGCCGGCGAGGTCCAGGTGGCCGAGCCCGCCGAGAACCCGGAGTCCGACGAGGACGAAGCCCGGTTCGCGCTGACCTCCGAGGCCGGCCTGAACGACGGGCTGGCGTTCCCGTTCACCTACGCGGCGGTGGCGATCAGCGCGGCCGGTGCGGCGCCGGGCGGCTGGTTGCCCGAGTGGGTGCTGGTGGACGTGGTGTGGCGGCTGGCCGCCGGGCTGGGCATCGGGCTGCTGGTCGGGTGGCTGCTGGGCCGGTTGTTCTTCTCCGCGCCGTCGGAGAAGTTCCGGCTGGCCGAGCACGCCGAGGGGTTCGTGGCGCTGGCGGCGACGTTCCTGGCCTACGGGGTCGCCGAGCTGGTGGAGGGCTACGGCTTCGTCGCGGTGTTCGTGTGCGCCTGCACGGTGCGGGCCGCCGAGCGCCGCCACGACTACCACCACGTGCTGCACCAGTACGTGGAGCAGGTCGAGCGGGTGCTCACCGTGCTGATCATCATCCTGCTGGGCGGTGCGGCGGCGTCCGGGCTGCTCGCGGGCACGGGGTGGCGCGAGGTGCTGCTCGCGGCGCTGGTGCTGCTGGTGGTGCGGCCGGTGGCCGGGCTGGTCGGCCTCGCGGGCGGTGGCACCGGGCCGCGCGAGCGGATGGCGATCTCGTTCTTCGGCGTGCGCGGGGTGGGGTCGCTGTTCTACGTGGCCTACGCGTTGGAGGAGGGCCACTTCGCCGAGGAGGGCGCGATCTGGCGGGTGGTGGCGCTGGTGGTGATCGGTTCCATCGTGCTGCACGGCCTGTCGGCGACGCCGGTCATGCGGGTGCTGGACCGCCGGCGCGATCAGGAGGCGCGCCGACGCGGTCGCCCGGACACGGCGGCGGACACGGCGGTGTGACGCACCGGCCAGGTGGGACGGTGCCGCAGCGAGACCGCAGGGACGAGGTTCGAGGTTCGGAGTTTGGCCGCGCGCCGGAGCAGGTGTGACGTCCCACCGCGCTCCGGCGCACCACCTCGGTTCCCGCTCCCCCGACGGGCGTGGAACCTCCCCCGGTTCCCCCTAGGTCCTCCCCTGACCTGCACTAATCCTGATCCACGGCAGCCTCCGGGACAACGTCGTCGTTCGGCCACTCCGCGACGGTGAACCTTGCCAGTGATCGGCAAACAAGGATCAAGGGCTGTCGGATTCGTCCGAATAGTCGCAGTGCGGTTACTCCTCGTCGTTGCCGGAGCCCGGCAAGCCCTCGGGCCAACCGAGCAGTTTCGCGCCCAGCACGGCGACCTGGAGCGTGAAGCCCTGGTGCGGGTCGTCGGCGGCGTAGCCGGTCAGCTCCCGGACCCGCTGGAGGCGGTAGGTCACGGTGCGCACGCCGACGTGCAGCGTGCGGGCGCACGCCGTGGCCACGCGGCCGGCGTCGAAGTAGGCGGTGAGCGTGTCCAGCAGCGGTCCGGCGCCGCCGCGGGCCCGGCGCAGCGGCTCCAGCACCACGTCGACCAGGTCGGCCAGTGCCGCGTTGTCGCGCAGCAGCACCCGGTAGACGAGCAGGTCGGCGGCTTTGTGCAGGGGTCCGGGCAGGTCGAGCCGCTCGGCGATGTCCAGGGCGGTGCGCGCCTGCTCGAACGAGCGCACCGCGCCGGAGGGCCCGGGGTTCGGCCGGCCGAGCCCGACCCGCCAGGCCGCGTCCGCGCCCATGGCCGCCGCGACTTGGCGCACGAACTCGTCCGGCACCTCGACCACGGCCTCGGGCGCCACGCACACCAGCAGGCCGTCCTTCGTGGTGACCAGCACGTCGCGGGAGCCCAGCCTCAGGTGCAGGGCGGTCTCCACGTTGCGCGACACCTCGCCGCCGTCCACGATCGGCTCCGCGGCGCGCACCGCCGCCACCACGGTGCTGCCCGCGAGCCGCAGGCCGAACCGCTCGGCGCGCTCGGCCAACTGCCCGGGGTTGCGCCCGTCGAGCAGGTCGTCGACGAACTCCCGCCGGAAGGACTCCTCGCGGCGCACCGCCCAGCGCTGCGCCTCCTCGTACCCCTCGGCCAGCGCGGTGACGGCGATGTCCGCGGCCAGGAACACGGCCTCGCCGACCACCCGGACGGCCTCCGCGCCCGTCGCACCCCGCACGCCCGGCAACGACGGCCAGGCCAGCCGGGTGGCGCCGAGGTAGAGGTCGACCAGACCGCGCAGCGCGACGCCCTGCGCGGCGGCGCGCGCCCCGACGTCGTGACGGGCCCGCAGCCGGTCGGGCCCCAGCTGCACGCCGGTGGTGCTGACCTCGGCGAGGTCCTCCAGGTAGCCGTCGAGGAGTTCGGGAGGCACGCCCCGCGCGTCGCGGCTCGCCCTGGCCGCCAGACCCGCCACGTCCAACCCGATCCCGTTTCGGCTCATGGCGCCCAGTCTCGCAACCCGCCGCGGACGATCCGCACGGTTCCTCCACGGCCCTCCTCCCGTCCGTCCACATCGGTGGTCGATCATCGGCCGCGTGGAGCACTGGTGGCGGGTGGCGTTGGTGTCGGCGGCGGTGGCGATGGGGGTGTTCGCGGCGGGGGTGGCGCCGACCGCGCTGTTCGGCGTGGCACCGGTCCTGGTCTGGTGCGCCGACCCGCGGCGGTCCCGGCGGGGTGGGGTGCCGGTGGGCTTGGTGCTGCTGGTGCTGCTGGCGTGGTTCACGCTGCCGCACGGCCTGGGGTGGTCGGGGAGGTGGGTGCCGTCGGCGGCCGAGGTGTGCTGGCTGTACCCGCTGCTCGCGGGGGTGGTGTGCGTGGTGGGTGCGCTGGTGGGTGCGTTGGCGGGTGCGTTGGCGGGTGGGCGGGTGAGCGGGCAGGCAGACGCGCGGGAGGACCGGTCGCGGGTGGCCCGGTCGCGGCCGGGCTGTGCGCCGTTGGCCGTGGTGGTGTTCGTCGGGTTCGTGCTGGCCCTGGGCGACCTGGTGGCACTGGACGAGTCACGGCCCGGTGATGAGGGCGTTGTGCCCGGTCCGGCCGGGGTGCGGGTCGTCGAGGTGGACCCGGTGTGCGGTTCCGGTGGTTGCTCGCGGGTGGTCGCTTTCGGCGGGGATCGGGCGGTGGTGGAGGCGCACCTGCGGTCACGGGGCTTCACCACGCCCTCGGCGTACGGCACCGGTGGGGCGAAGTGGATGTGCCGGGTGACCGGGGTGGTGGTGGAACGACGGGCGTGCGCGGGAGTGCGGGAGGGGGCGGGCGAAGTCCTGGTCTCCTGGCGCGTCGACTGACACCGACGACCAAGGCCGGTGACAAGGCCGGCGGCCAAGGTCGGTGGCCAAGGTCGGTGACCGAGATGAAGACCGGCGACCGACACGGCTGTGGCCCAGCTGACCATGGCCCAGCTGACCATGGCGCGGTTGACCATGGCGCAGTTGACCATGGCCTGCCGTCGCGAAGGTCTCGAACTTAGTTCAACTTGAACTAAGTTCGAGTCGAACTAAGTTCAACTGGCGGCCAACGCCTGGTCCAGGGTGGGGTGGACCACCAACAGGTCACCCAAGCCGGTGAGTTGGACCGAGCGCATGGCGGGTGTGGTGTCCGTGGCCACGATCCGCAGCCTGGTTTCCGGTACCGCCTGGTCGTGCGCGGCGATCAGCGCCGCCAGGCCCGCCGAGGCCAGCAGGGCTACTCCCCTGAGGTCGACCACCACCACGGCTGGCGGCTCGCTCAGGACTTGGTCGAGCACGCGCCGCAGTTCCGGGGCGGTGACCGCGTCCACCTCCCCGACTACCGACACCACCACCGCGTCGGGGCGGTGATCGACGTCCAGGGCGAACTGCTGCGGGTCCGAGGGCTCTGTCGAGGCGTGCACGTCGTGGTCGCCTTTCGTCCGGGTCTCACCGCCCGAGCAC
This sequence comes from Actinosynnema sp. NPDC059797, assembly GCF_042732085.1. Taxonomy (NCBI): domain Bacteria; kingdom Bacillati; phylum Actinomycetota; class Actinomycetes; order Pseudonocardiales; family Pseudonocardiaceae; genus Actinosynnema; species Actinosynnema sp. NPDC059797. Next base: position 927 of record NZ_JBHWIE010000233.1, on the reverse strand, counting down.
GACCAGGTGCGCCGCTCCGGGCCAGCACCCATCGTCACCCAGCCGGAGGAGTACCGCCATTCAGCGGCTCGTCCCGAGGCCGACCACGTGGAACCGGCGGACCGCACGGGCCACGACCCGCCGCTGCTTCGGGCAGGTGGAGATGGGCAGGGCGGAGATGGGCAGAGCGGAGATGGGCAGGGCGGAGGTGGCAGGGCGATAGGCGGCAGCGGTGGGTGGGCGGATCTCCCTGAGTTCAGGGATGTCCGGGCCCTGTCCCCTTCGCGAAGCTCTTGGTCAACGCCCGGAACGCGGGTCGACGAGGGGAGGACAGGTGATCGGGAGGAAGGTGCGCCTGGCGCTGGTCGGTGGACTGGCGGTCGCGGCCCTGGTCGGAGGGCCTGCCGCGGCCCAGGCCCAGGCTCAGCCCCAAGCCCAGGTCCAAGCTCAGACCCAGACCCAAGCCCGGACCGAGACCGCCGCCGCGACGGCGGCGGGCGCTTCCCAGCGGTCGGCCGACGTGGTCGGTGCGTTCGCTTGGCGTGGTGGTTACAGCAACCACTACGACTGCGACCTGGCCGGCTACCGGGGGATCTTGAACGGCTGGTGGACCACCTACCTCTGCTCCTACCGGTTGGGCAGTTCACCGGCGATCTGGGACCTGTACGCATGATTGAGAGGGGAACAACGATGAAGGTCAAGAACCTGGCCACCGGTGTCGCCATCGCGGCGGCCGTGGGCCTCACGGGGGTGCTGGGCGCGGGCTCGGCGGCGGCGGCGCCCGCTCCGTCGACGGTCTCGGCGGAGCTGCCGGCCCAGCGCGCGGCGGCCTCGTGGCACCAGGTGGAGCTGTGGTACGACTTGAGCAACTGCATCTGGTCGGGCTCGTTCAAGTCCTACCCCACCACCTGCGCCTACGGGCAGCTGAACGGCACCGGCACCTACGGC
>NZ_JBHWIE010000232.1:4959-11415 GCF_042732085.1 Actinosynnema sp. NPDC059797 | reverse complement strand
CCCTATATCCTCCCGTCCGTTTGCGGTCTGCGATTCTCACCCCGGCCCGCGTGGCGGCCCCGCCCGCGGGGTTGAGCGGTCGGGCCCTCCACGCGTGGGGTCGGGACGCGGGCGTCAGGGCGCCGGCTTGGTGTCCGACAGGTCCAGGCTGCTGCGCAGCATGATCGGCTTGAGCAGCAGGGCGGCGATCACGCCGACCACGGCGATGGCCGCCGAGATCAGGAAGATGTGGCCGGTGGCGTCGCCGTAGGCGGCGCGGACGATGTGCTGCACGGCCTCGGGCAGGGCGTTCAGGTTCAGGGTGCTGCTGCCCCCGTCGCCGCCGCCCGCCGGGATGCCGGCCGCGGTCAGGTCGCGGGTGATCGCCGACTCGACCCGCCGGGCCAGGACCGCGCCCAGGACCGAGACGCCGATCGTGCCGCCGAGCGAGCGGAAGAACGCCACGGTGGAGCTGGCCGCGCCGATGTCCTTGAGCGGCACGGTGTTCTGCACCGCGAGCACCAGGTTCTGCATGGTCATGCCGACCCCGGCGCCGACCAGCAGCATCGCGCCGCCGACCAGGAACAGCGACGTGTCGTGGTCGATCTGGCCGAGCAGCAGGAACCCGACGACCAGCACGGCCGCGCCCACCACGATGTAGGGCTTGACCTTGCCGGACTTGGTGATCAGCCGGCCGCTCACGATCGACGTGCCGAGCACGCCCACCATCATCGGGATGGTCAGCAGGCCCGCTTCGGTGGGGCTGTAGCCGCGGCCGATCTGGAAGTACTGGCCGAGGAACACCGCACCGCCGAACATCGCCATGCCGACCGCGAGGCTGGCCAGGATCGCCAGCGCCGTGGTGCGCCGCTTGACGATCTCCAGCGGAACCACGGGCTCGGCGGCGCGCGCCTCGACGGCGACGGCGAGCCCCAGCAGCACCACCGAGGCGCCGACCATGGCGAAGGTCTGCCACGACACCCAGGCGAACGACGAGTCGACGAACGAGATCCAGACCAGCAGCACGCTCACGCCGATCGCGATCAGCGACGCGCCCAGGTAGTCGATCTTGACGTTCTCGCGCCGGGTCGTCGGCATCCGCAGCGTGGCCTGGAGCACCAGCAGCGCGGTCACCGCGACCGGCACGCCGATGAAGAAGCACCAGCGCCAGCCCAGCCACGAGGTGTCCACGATCAGGCCGCCCAGCAGCGGGCCGCCGACGGTGGCCACGGCCATCACGCCGCCGAGGTAGCCGTTGTAGCGGCCGCGCTCGCGGGGCGGGATCATCGCCGCGATCACCACCTGCACCAGCGCCTGGAGACCGCCGACGCCGATGCCCTGGAAGGCGCGGGCGGCGATCAGCTGTCCGGCGCTCTGCGCGAAGCCGGACACGACGGAGCCGGCCACGAAGACCACGATGGCGATCTGGACGAGCGACTTCTTGTTGAACAGGTCCGCGAGCTTGCCCCAGATGGGCGTGCTGGCGGTGGCGGTCAGCAGGGTGGCGGTGACCACCCAGGTGTACTGGGTCTGCGACCCGTTGAGCGCGCCGATGATCTGCGGCAGCGCCGTGGACACCACGGTGCCGCTGAGCATGGCGACGAACAGCACCAGCAGCAGGCCGCTGAGGGCCTCCAGCACTTGGCGGTGGTTCATCGTGCCGGTTGTCGGCGCGGGGGCGGTGACGCCCATCGCGCGGGGTGCGCTCATCGCGCGGCCTCCCAGGTGGAGCCCAGGGCTCCTTCGACGTCGGTGGTCAGGCGCCCGATCGCGGTGGTCAGGGCGGTGACCTCTTCAGGGGTCCAGTCGGCAAGGGCACGGCCCACCAGCGCGCCGTACCGGTCGCGGGCCTCCGCCAGCGCGGTGCGGCCCCGCCCGGTCACGACCAGCACGCTGGCTCGGCCGTCGTCGGGGTCGGCCCGGCGCTCGACCAGCCCGTGCGAGACCAGCGCGGCCACCGCGCGGCTGACCGTGGACGGGTCGAGCCCGGCCAGCACGGCCAACTGCTTCGCGTGGCAGCCGGTGGGCTTCCCGCCCTCGCGCTCGATGAGCCCGAGGATGCCGACGAGACCGGCGGGCACGGAGGAGTGGTGCTGTTGCTTGACCATGCGCACGACCCTCAGCAGGTCCCGCATCCGGTCTTCCAGCTCTCGCGCGACGACGTCCATGTCGCCCCCTCTCCCGCATTGCTTGCCACATACAAGTATCCACAAACTTGCGCGTTGTGCAAGTTTGCCCAGTGGGAACCTTCGTTAGACTGGGTGGGGATGGACACACTCCGCGAGCGCAAGAAGGCGGCCACGCGCATGGCCCTGCACCAGGCGGCGCTGCGCCTGGCGCTGGAGCACGGCCCCGAGCGGGTGACGGTGGAGGCGATCGCGGACGCGGCCTCGGTCTCGCGGCGCACCTTCTCCAACTACTTCGCCGGCAAGGAGGAGGCGATCTTCTACGGCGACCTGCTCCGCCTGCGCCGCCTGCTCGACCTGGTCCGCGCGCAACCCGGCGGACCACCGCGCGCGGCCCTGGTCCGGGCCGCCACCGAACTGGCCGGCGAGAGCTTCGACCCGGAGTGGCTCACCCGGCGGCGGCAGGTGTCCCGGCACCCCAGCCTGGTGGCGCACCAGGTCGCGGCCTACGCGGCGGTCGAGCGCGACCTCGCCGCCGAGGTCTCCCGTCGGCAGGACGTCGACGACCCGCTGCGCGCCCGCGTGCTCGCGGCCACGTTCCTGGCCGCCCTGCGGGCCGCCACCCAGCACTGGCTCGACCACCCCGAGCGGCCGCCGGCCGAGGTGGTCGCCGAAGCGATGAACCCGGCCGGGGAATAAGCAGCTGCACGGTCCGCACGCTTGCCCGTACGGTGGGTCACCGCCGCGGTGGCGGCACCGCCGCGACGCCGAGCAACGGCCCGGCCACCTCCGGGTCGGGAACGGACCAGGCCATGACCACCGCTCCCCGCCGCCCGAGCACCAACCGCCTCTCGCTGGGCCTCCCGCCGGAGCTGACCGCGCGCGAGTCCGGCCCCTTCGACCCGCCCGAGCTGATCACCAGGTTGGCCGGGCAGGGCCCCGTGCACCGCCTGACCCTGACCGACGGCGAGCCGATGTGGCTGGTCACCGGCCACGACGAGGCCCGCGCCGCCCTCTCCGACCCGCGGCTGGGCTCGGACCGGTTCCGCAGCGAGCGCGTGGTCGCCAAGCTGCCGGAGCAGTTCCGGGAGCGCGCGACCGACCGGCGGCGGCGGGCGGGCAACTTCGTCACCCTGGACCCGCCCGCGCACACCCGCTACCGCAAGCTCCTGACCGGCCAGTTCACCGTCCGGCGGATGCGGCAGCTGGTGCCGCGCATCGAGGGCATCGTCACCGAGCACATCGACGCGATGCTCGCCGCGGGCACGACCGCCGACCTGGTGCCCGCGTTCGCCCTGCCCGTGCCCTCACTGGTGATCTGCGAGCTGCTGGGCGTCGACTACGCCGACCGCCACGAGTTCCAGGAGCGCAGCTCGACGCTCCTGCGGCTGGACACCCCGCTCGACGAGGTGGCGCGGATCGCCGACGAGCTGCGGGCGTTCATGCTCGACCTGATCCGGCGCAAGCGGGCCGAACCGGCCGACGACCTGCTGTCCGGGCTCGTCGAAGCCGATCCGACGCTGACCGACGACGAGCTGATCGGCATCGCGAACCTGCTGCTGGTGGCGGGCCACGAGACCACCGCCAACATGCTGGCCCTCGGCACCTTCGCGCTGCTGGAGCACCCCGACCAACTCGCCCGGCTGCGAGCGGACCCGGCACTGGTCGACGGCGCGGTCGAGGAGCTGCTGCGCCACCTGTCGATCATCCACCTGGGCGTGCTGCGCCTCACCCTGGAGGAGGTGGAGGTCGCGGGCGAGGTGATCCCGGCCGACTCGGACGTGCTGATCTCGGTGATCGCGCCCAACCGCGACCCGCGCCGCTTCGACCGGCCGGACGAGCTGGACGTGACCCGCCCGCGCGGGCCGCACCTGGCGTTCGGGCACGGCGTGCACCAGTGCCTCGGCCAGCAGTTGGCGCGCGTGGAGATGGCGGTGGGGTTCACCGAGCTGCTGCGCCGGCTGCCGGACCTGAGGCTCGCCGTGCCCGCCGACCAGGTGCCGCTGCGCAGCGACATGCTCATCTACGGCGTGCACTCGCTGCCGGTGGCCTGGGGCTGACCGGCCGGTGCGTCACGGACAGGGCGGGCGGTAGTCGACGTCCGCGAGGTGTCGGGCCCACTCGGCCTCGGTGATGGCGGGGTGGGCCACCGAGCAGTACTCCCGGACGACATCCTCGGGGTCGACCGACCACAACCGGGCGGTGTGGTCCACCCCGCCGGACGCCAGCACCCGCCCGTCCGCGCTGAAGTCGAGCGAGTAGACGCTGTCGGTGTGCCCCGTGAGCACGGCGAACCGACGTGGGTGGCGCGCGTCGACGCCGTCCCACAGGTGCACCGCCTGGTCGGCGCCGGCGGAGGCGAACAGGCGCCCGTCCGGGCTGAAGGCGACGGCCAGGACGGCTCCCCGGTAGGTCTCGGAGTGGAGCGCGGCGGGGTGGCGGGGATCGGTGACGTCCCACAGGCGCGCGGTCCGGTCCAGTCCCGCCGTGGCCAGGGTCCTCCCGTCAGGGCTGTAGGCCAGCGCGGTGACGAGCCCGGTGTGACCGGTGAGCGTGGTCAGCGGGGTCGGCGGACCGTCGGCCCAGCTCCACAGCTCGACGGTGTCCCCGGTCGCGCCGGTGACCGCGATGACGTCACCGCCGGGGCTGAACGCGACGGTTCCGCTCCCCCGCGGACCGGATGACCGGAACGAGGCCGACAGCACGGGCTCCGCGCGGTCACCCAGGTTCCAGAGCTGGACCGTGCCGTGCTCCCCGACGACCGCGAGCGCCGTTCCATCGGGGTTGAAGGACGCGGACATCACGGCTCCTCCCGGCCCGTCGAGCTTCGACGGCCCGGCGGTGGCGCGGAGGTCCCAGAGGTGGGTCGAGCCGCCGAGGTCGGTCGCGGCCGCGGTCCGCCCGTCGGGGCTGACCGCCACCGAGGTGACGGCGTCGTCGACGTCGCCGAGCGCCTCGGGGACGAGGAAGCGGTCCGCGTTCGAGACGTCCCACAGGCGCACGGTCGCACCGCTGCCGCCGGTGACGAGACGGCCGTCCGGGGTGAAGCGCACCGCCCGGACGCGGTCCGGGTGCACGGCCGGGGTCGAGTCGCCGGGGAACTGGAGGCGCACGCTGCCGTCGGCGCTCGCGGTGACCAGGGCGCCGTCGGGCGCGAAGGCCGACGACGTGACCGTCCCGGTGTGCCCGGTGAACAGCTGGAGCTGCCGCGGCGCGCGCGGGTCGGTGACGTCCCACAGGCGGGCGGTCTTGTCGTCGCCGGTCGTCACCAGGCGGTCGCCGCCCCGGTCGAAGGCCGACCACGTCACCGCGGAGGTGTGCCCGGTCAGGGTGGCCAGCTCCTCGGGCCGGCCTGGGTTCGCGACGTCCCACAGGCGGGCGGTGCCGTCGTCGCCCGTGGTCACGAGGACCCGGCGGGTCGGGTGGAAGGCGGTGCCCCACACCCCGCCGCCCCGGTGGGCGACGGCGCCGGCCTCCAGCGGTCGCGCCGGGTCGGTGGTGTCCCACAGCCGGACGGTCCGGTCACCGCCGATCGTCGCCGCCAGGGTGCCCTCGGCGCCGAACGCCACCGACGTCACCGACCCCGCGCCGTGGGCGAGCACGCCGCTCTGCCGGGGGTCCCGGGGGTCGGTGACCCGCCACAGCCGCGCGGTGCCGTCCCTGCCCGCCGTCGCCAGGATGTCGCCGCGCGGGTCGAAGCCCAGCCCGCCGACCTGGGCCGGGTGGCCGGTGATGACACCCAGCTCACGCGGTTCCGAGGGCTCACCCACGTCCCACAGCCGGACGGTCCCGCCCTCACCGGCCGTGGCGAGGACGGCCTCGGTGGGGTGGAAGGCCGGCGCGGACGCCGCGGTGATGGCGCCCACCTCGCGTGGCCGTCGGACGTCGGAGGTGTCCCACAACCTCACCACCCGGTCACCCCCGGCCTCGGCGAGGAGGGTGCCGTCGCCGTTGACGGTCAGTGACGTGACCGGCGCGTCGTGCGCGGCCAGCCGGATGGCGTGAGGCGTGCTCGACAGGCTCAGCAGGGCGCTCCGGGTGTCGGCGCCGGGCGCCAGGCGGTGCGCGGCGAGGCCGAGTTGCGCGGCCAGCGCCGGGTCGGTGGCGCGCAACCGGGTGGCGTCGCCGATGACCTTCTGGGCGATCGCGGTGTTCCGCTGCCGGGTGGCCGCCTCCCGGGCGTCGAGGGCCTGGACGGAGGCGGTGGTGGCGACCAGCAGCAGGGCGGCGAGCGCGGCGCAGAGGCGGCGCAGGCGGCGGGTGCGGCGGCGGACCTGAGCCCGCTCGACCGCCGCCCCGGCGACGCTATCCGCGAGGAACCCCGAATACACCGCGGAGAGGTGGGTTGCGC
>NZ_JBHWIE010000232.1:1871-4949 GCF_042732085.1 Actinosynnema sp. NPDC059797 | reverse complement strand
GCGTGCGGGATGGGGGGGGGGACACCGTGGCGGGGGCGGGGGGCGCGGGGGTCGGGGGGGGGGGGGGGGGGGGGGGGGGGGGGCCGTCCGCCCGACCCCGCCCCCCCCGCGGCGAGGCTCGCCGCGAGGAACGCCGATTCGACCGCGTTGAGGTGGGTTCCGCTGTTCGTCACCCAGTCGTGCGCGGTGGCCAGGCGAACGCCCCGGTACAGGGAGCCGGGGTCGCGGCCGAGCGCGTCCCAGGAGGTGGCGGCCTGGCCCAGCCGGCGGTGGACCCCCAACCCCTCCCGCCCCGCGTCGAGCCAGTTCCGCAGGCGTGGCCACGACCGGATCAGCACCTCGTGGGTCATCTCCAGGCCCCGGGCGTCGGCCGTCACGAGCCGGGCCCCGATCAGCCGCTCGACGACCAGCGCGGTGTCCCGACCGGTGTCGAGTTCGTCGCGGTGGACCACGCGCTTGGCGTCCTCCCGCTCGTCAGCGGCGACCATGCGGAGGAACAGGTCTCGCGCGATCCGCCGTTTCGCGTCGTCCAGCGCCTCGTAGGTGCGGTCCGCGGTGCGGGCGACGGCCTCGGCGATGCCGCCGGTCTCCCGGTAGGCGGCCAGCGTCATGGTGGTGCCCCGTCGCCGGCGCCACGTCTCCAGCAGGGCGTGCGACAGCAGCGGCAGCACACCGGGGTGGCCACCGGTCTCGGCGAGGACCGTCGCGACGAGCGCGCCTTCCAGGCGGTAACCGCACACCTCGGCCGGTCCGGTGATCGCGGCGCGCAACTCGTCGGTGGTCATGGGGCCGACGAGCACCTCCGCGTCCCTCATGGCTTCCGCCAGGGCCGGGTGCTCCGCGCAGCGGGTGCGGAAGTCGGTGCGGACGCCCAACACCACCCTCGCGGCGCTGGAAGGGGATCGCGCGGCGTGCAGCAGCGCGCCGAGGAACGCCTCCCGCTCGACGTCGTCGCAGAGGGTGAACAACTCCTCGAACTGGTCCACGACGACCAGCACGTCCGCGGAACTCCCCGCGGTCACCTGCCTGATCCGCAGGTGCAGGTTCTCCGGGTCGGCGCGCAGTTCGGCGTGCAATTCGGCCACCGGGCACCCGGTCAACGCGGACAACGCGACCGCGCACTCCTCCAGCGGCGCGCACCCCGGTGTCATGGACAACACCGGGCGGTCTTCGCTCCTCGCGATCAGGCCCGCTCGCAGCAACGACGACTTCCCGGCGCCGGAAGCGCCGAACACCGCCACGAAGCGGTCGCGGTGAACGCGGCGGACGAGGTGCTCGGCCAGTTCTTCCCGACCGGAGAACAGCGCGGCGTCCTGCGGCCTGAACGCGGCCGGCCCCGGGTAAGGCGCACGTTCGCCATCCACGCGTTCCGGCTTGAACGCCGTGGTCTCGGCCGTAGCCGCACGCCAGCGGCGCTCCCACTCGCCGGGGTCGGCGCCGCAGCCGCGCGCGAACGCCACCGTGACCGCGAGGCTCGGCAACTTCTTCCCCGCCGCCGCGTCGGCCAAGGTGGAAACCGAGTAGTGCGAACGTGTAGAGAGTTCGCGATATGTGGGGTTCCCCGCCTCCCGCCGCAGCGCTCGCAGTCCCCGGGCCAGCGCGGTGACCGGATCATCATCCGCTTTCAAGGGTTTTTCAGGACGTGGCACCGACATCCCCCAGTTTGTCCGATCATTGTTGTCCGATGCCCGTGCGCGGACAACGGACAACTCCTCCCCGCTAGACATGGTGGCATTCCGCACCGCTCGGCACGAGGGCGAATGTGGAAATCACCCGATTCACGGAGGAGCGGTCATGAAGCTGTGTTCACGAGTGGCGGCCATCGCCGCGGCGGTCGTGGCGACCGTCGCCCTGTCGGCGCCGTCGTCGTCGGCGGCGGTCGAGGCGAACCCCTACACGCCGGAGGAGGCGTGCCAGAACGACTTCGGCGGCACCTGGTCCCGGGCGACCGACGGGCACCGGGACGTGCGGACCCCGTCCGGCGCGAAGTGGGGGGACGTCTGGCTGATGTACAGCAGCGGGGCGAACTGCGTGGCGACCATCAAGTCGGTCGACGTGGGCGTCTCCACCTGGACCGAGGCGTGGCTCATGGTCGAGGGTGCGCCGGCCTGGAAGGTCGACGACGGGGCCTTCCAGTACTACGCGGCCGTCAAGGCCGGCGCGAACCGCCTGTGCGTGATGTACGCGGGCGACATCTACCGCACGGCCTCGGCCACCGGCACGGTGGCGACGGGCGCGCGGTACGAGTGGGGCAACTGCGGCTGAGCCGAGGGGTGCGACGCCCGACCCCGGTCACCGGAGTCCTCGGAGTCTCGTCGGAGTCGTCGGCTCCGGGGGCTCCGGTCGCGGTCACGGCGCCGGCGCGGGCTCGGCGAAGCCCGTGCGCAGCCGGTCCACCAGCGCGTCCACCAGGTCGACCAGCCGGGGCGGGTCGGTGGTGTCCAGCCACCGGCCGACGACCACGCGCAGGGTCGCCATCACGGTGGCCGCGAGCAGCGCCGGGTAGAGGTCGGAGTCGGGGTCCAGGCCGACCCGCGCGGCCACCGCGGCGGCCAGTTCCCGCTCCTGCGCGGCGAACGCCGCGATCTGGTGCGGCAGCAGCGCCGGGGTGCCGCGCAGCGCCCTCAGTTGGGCGACCTTGCCCTGGTCGACGTGCTCGGGGACGACCTCGACCAGCGCCCGCCGCAGGGCGTCCAGCACCGGTTCGGCGGCGGGTCGCTCGACGAAGGCGCGCACGAACGCGGTGGCCGTGGCCACGTCACCGGCGACGACCGCCTCCTCCTTGGAGGAGAAGTAGTTGAAGAACGTGCGCAGCGACACCCCGGCCTCGTTGGCGACCTGTTCGACGGTCACCCCGTCCAGGCCGTGCGCCACGCACAACCGCAGCGCCGCGTCGGCCAGCGCGGCGCGCGTGGCCTGCTTCTTTCTCTCCCTGAGCCCGGACACGGGAGAAGTGGGGGCCCCGCCCCCCGGCCCCCCCGCCAAGGGGGCCCCCCCCGGTTGGGGGCCCGGGCAAGTGCCCGGGGGCCCCAACGCCGCCGCCGCCCCGCCCCCCCGACCCCCGGCGGGCGGTGGCGG
>NZ_JBHWIE010000232.1:0-1861 GCF_042732085.1 Actinosynnema sp. NPDC059797 | reverse complement strand
TGTCGCACCTGCCCGGATCCACGCCGGACTGGTGCGACACCCGTGTTGGCGAACGGCCTCAGTGCAGCGGGGCCATCTCGGCCTCGGCCGCCAGGCGCTCGTCACCGCTGAGCGTCTTGAGCGGCTTCTCCTTGATGAACAGCACCGCGATCAGGGCCAGCACCGCGATCGGCGCGCCGATCAGGAACAGCTCGGCGGTGGCCGTGGCGTAGATCTCCCGCACGACCACCCGCACCGGCTCGGGCAGCAGCGACAGGTCGGGCACCTCGCCGGCCTGGCCGTCGGGCGCCGGGCCGAACTTCTCCTCCGACAGGGCGGTCACCCGGTTGGCCAGCACCGCGCCGAGCGCGCTCACGCCGATCGCGCCGCCGAGCGAGCGGAAGAACGTCAGCGTGGACGTGGTCGCGCCCAGGTCCTTGGCCGGCACGTCGTTCTGCGCCGCCAGCACCAGGTTCTGCATCAGCATGCCGACGCCGACGCCCAGCACCGCCATGTGCACCGACACCACGAACACGCTGGTGTTGGCGTCGATCGTGGCGAGCAGGAGCATGCCGCCGACCATGATCGCGCCGCCCGCGACCAGGAACGCCTTCCACCTGCCCCACTTGGTGATGAGCTGACCGGCCACGGTGGACGACACCAGCAGGCCGAAGATCATCGGCAGGCTCATCAGGCCCGCCTGCGTCGGCGTCTTGCCCAGGCCGATCTGGAAGTACTGGGACAGGAACACCGTGCCGCCGAACATCGCCACGCCGACCAGGGCGCTGGCGAGCGTGGTCAGGGCGACCGTGCGGTTGGCGAAGATGGTCAGCGGCACGATCGGGTCGGTCGCCCGCGACTCGACCCACACCGCCAGCGCCAGCAGCACCAGGCCCGCGGCGACCAGCACGGCGGTCCAGGTCGAGACCCACTCGAACTGGTGGCCCGCCAGCGAGGACCACACCAGCAGCGTGGACACGCCGGACATGATCAGCACCGCGCCCGCCCAGTCGATGCTGACCTCCTTGCGCACCACCGGCAGGTTCAGCGTGCGCTGGAGCAGGAAGACCGAGGCGAGGGTGAACGGCACGCCGATGAAGAAGCACCAGCGCCAACCCAGCCACGAGGTGTCGACCATGAGGCCGCCGATGAGCGGGCCGGCGACCGTGCCGACGCCGAACACCGCGCCGAAGATGCCCGCGTAGCGGCCCATCTCGCGCGGCGGGATCATCGCTGCCATCACGATCGTGGCCAGCGCGGTCATGCCGCCCGCGCCCAGGCCCTGCACGACGCGGCTGCCGATCAGCACCTCGACGTTGGGCGCGAAGCCGGCGATGAGCGAGCCCACCGCGAACAGCCCCAGGGAGAGCTGGATGAGCAGCTTGCGGCTGTAGAGGTCGGCGAGCTTGCCCCACAGCGGCACGGTCGCCGTCATGGCCAGCAGCTCGGTGGTGACGACCCACGTGTAGACCGACTGCGAGCCGTGCAGGTCGGAGATGATGCGCGGCAGCGCGTTGGACACGATGGTCGAGGCCAGGATGGACACGAACATGCCCATCATCAGGCCGGACATCGCTTGGAGTACGTCCCGGCGCGAATGGGTGCCGGTTTCGGTGGACATGATCCCCCCGGGTTCAGGACTGTGGTGGGTTGGCGAGGCCCGCGGCGAGCAGGTCCAGGGCCTCGACGAGCAGGGTCTGGAGCGGCGCGGAGCCGTCGACCGACCAGCGGGCGACGGCGACGCGGAACGCCGCGGCGGTCGCGGCGGCGAGCAGCATCGGGTAGGTGGCGTCGACGGGCAGGCCGACGCGTTCGGCGATGCCCGCCACGACCTCGCGCTCGACCCGTTCACCGCCGGCGAGCACCTTGGCCAGCAGCACGG
>NZ_JBHWIE010000231.1:0-11503 GCF_042732085.1 Actinosynnema sp. NPDC059797 | reverse complement strand
CCTCGGCCCCGAGGTGTGGGGGGCCCAACCGGCCCAACAACCGGCTTAAGTGCACAAAAGCGGGGAATGGCGTGCACCTAGTCCCCGCGCCCCGACCCCGGGGGACAGGCGGGTGGCGCGGGGAGCCCCGAGTCAGGTGGTCTTCAGGAACGCCGGGCGCCTCGCAGGAGCACGGCGATCACCGCGATGCCGACGCCGATCACGGCGATCGCGGCGAGGTAGGCGGCGTGGTAGCCGGCCAGCACGTCCGCGGGCTCGGCCGACCCGCTCACCGTGGCGGCCAGCGTCACCAGGGCGGCCACGCCGACGCTGCCGCCGAGCTGCTGGGCCGTGACGTTCAGGCCGCCGGCCACGCCGTGCTCGTGCTGCGGCACGCCGGTCAGCGACGCCGCGGTCAGGCCCGCGAACGCCACGCCCTGGCCGATGCTCATCACGAACACGGCCGGGAAGACGTGCAGCCAGTACGTGCCGTCCAGCGGCGTGAGCGCCCACAGGCCCACACCGGCCGCGATCAGCAGCAGACCCGTGATCAGCAGGGGCCGCTGCCCGGTGCGGGCCATCACGCGGCCCGCGATGTTCGAGCTGACGACCACCGTCACGCCCATGGGCAGGATGGCCAGGCCCGACTGGAGCGGCGTGTAGCCGAGCAGGCCCTGGAGGTAGAGGGGCGCGAAGAACAGCACGGCCAGCACGGCGGTGAAGAACGCGACGGCCGCCACGGTCGCCGCCGACACCGACGGGATGCGGAAGATGCCCAGGTCCAGCAGCGGGTTGGCGGCGCGCCGCTCCCACCACACGAAGCCGACCAGCAGGACCGCGGCCAGCACCAGCGGCACCACGGTCAGCGGGTCGGACCAGCTCGTGTGGCTGGCCTGGCTCAACCCGAGGACGGCGAGCAGCAGGCCGCCGGTGACCGACGTGGCGCCCCCGACGTCCAGCTTCTCGGGCTTGCGGCGGCCGGCCGGGAGCACCGACTTGACCGCCAGGAGCACCGCCGCGCCGATGATCAGGTTGAACACGAACACGGCGCGCCAGCTGAACAGGTCGGTCAGCACACCGCCGATCACCACGCCCGCGCTGAAGCTCGACGCGCCGACGGAGGTGTAGACGGCGAGGGCCTTGTTGCGCCGCGGCCCCTCGGGGAACAGCTCGGTGAGCAGCGCCAGCGAGGCGGGCCCGGACAGCGCCGCGCCGACGCCCTGGAGGGCGCGGGCGACCATCAGCACCTCGGCCGCCGGCGCGACGGCGGCCACGACCGTGGCGACGGTGAACAACCCGACACCGAGGGTGAACACGCGCCGCCGCCCGAGGACGTCGGCCGCGCGCCCGCCGAAGAGAAGGAAGCCGGCGAACGTGACCGCGTAGGAGGTCATGGTCCACTGGAGCCCGGCGCTGCTGATGGACAGCTCCTCGCCGATCACGGGCAACGCCGCGTTGACCACGGCGACGCTGCTGGTGTCCAGCGCGAGCGCGGCGGCCAGGACGATGACCGCCAACCAGCGCGGGTTGTCGTCCGGGGGTCGGTGGGTGGTGGTGTCGACGGGGTCGACGTGGGTAGACACTGAGGTTCGTCTCCAGTTCACGGGCGCGGCGCCCCCTCGGGTCCCCTCTCCGACGCGCTCCGCCTAGCGGGCGCGGGTCGGTCCACGGGGGGACGGCCACGCGAGTCCAATGGGCCTGCTCAGCTCGACCGGGCGTCAGCGCACGGGTGCGAGCAGGCGAGCTACGGGTGGCGGGATGATCAGCGCCATGTCACGGTTGTCCTGGCGCAGGGCCGCCGGTCGCACGATCGGGTGATCATCGCCAGAAGATGTACGTAAATGGGGCCTTCGCCCATCGGTTGAAAGACAAGGCCGCCCGAAACCACCCCGGTCCGCCACCGACCACCCCGACCCCACGGGCCCCCGGCCCGAACGAGGAAGGAGAGCCCGGCCGCCGCCCCGGGGCGCCGACACCCCCGACCCCCACCCCGGCACCGCCACCCGGGCACCCGGCAGAACGCGCCCGCCCCCGCGGCGAACACGCTCACCCAGGCCCCCGCGCAGGCCGCGCCCGCGCCCGCTCCCGCCGGCGAGCGCACCCGCGTTGGCCGGCGCACCCGCGCTGGGGAGCGCACTCCCGCTGGCCGGCGCACCCGCGTTGGTCAGCGCACCCGCCTTGGCCGGCGCAACCCGGTCCGCGAGCGCACTCGCGTTGCCCAGCGCACTCGCGTTGCCCAGTGCACTCGCGTTGGCCGGCGCACTCGCGTTGGCCGGCGCACTCGCGTTGGAGAGCCCGCCGGCATTGGGGAGCGCATCCCCATCGGCGAGCGCAAGCCCACGGACGTGCTCGTCCCCGCAGACGAGCCAGTCCCGGCAGGTGTGCACGTCCCCGCAGACGCGCACGCCCTCACGGACGAGCCAATCGCCCCAGGCACACCCGCCGCCGGTGCGCTCGTCCGCCGGCCCGGTTGAGCGGCCCGAGGTCTGCGCCCACCTGGCGGCAGGCGTCGTCGGGCGGCGTCGGGCCTGGTGGACGAGGGGCGTCGACGAGTGGGCTCGGGCAGGCTGTTCGGCTCGGCCGGTGCAGGTGGGGTGGCAGGTGCAAGTGCAGGTGGGTTGGTCGGTTGTGGCGGTCGTGGCGGTCGGGTGGGGTTGGTGGGTGGAGTATGGGTCGGGACTGGTCAGCAGCATGTCCCGGTTGTCGTTTTGGTGTGATTTGAGAGTTTTGTCCGGGTGGTTGGCGAGCGCTGCGACGCTGCTCGCCGTCCGCCTCGGAGTCGTCACTCGGGTGGGGGCCGTGGCCCGCAGTCCTGCCGGTGCGAACCGGTGGGCTCGCCGTGCCGCGCTGCCTGTCGGGGCCTGGGCCAGCACCAGGGCCGGGGCCGGAGCCGAGGCCAGGACCGGGTGGCCGTAGGCCGCGAACAGCGGGTCACCGGTCAAGCCCGGGTGACCGCCGGCGCGCGGGGCGAGCGGGTGGGTTCGGGTGTCGGCGGGGCGCTTCAGGCCCCGCGGCTGGTATGCGGGCACGGCGTGCTCTCAGTCCTCGATCTCGGTAGCCCGGCCGACCGCTTCCCACTCGGTCAGCTCGGCCTGCACGGTGCCCAACCGGGCACCGATCGCGTCCACGGCGTCGTTGCCGAGCGCCAGTCGCAGCGGGGTGCGCGGGGCGTCGAGCGCCACGCGGATCGCCTCCGCCGCCTTGGCCGGGTCACCCGGCTGGGTGCCGTCCATCTCGCGCGCGAACTTGAGCACGGACGCCATCACGTCCTGGTAGTCCGGGATCGGCGCACCGAACCGCAGCGCGCTCCCCGCGAACGCCGTGCGGAACGCGCCGGGCTCCGGCAGCAGCACCTTGATCCCGAAGTCGGCGACCTCGGCCGCCAGTCCCTCGGACCACCCCTCCAGGGCGAACTTCGCCGCGCAGTAGCCCGCGAACCCGGGCCACACGACCTGCCCGCCCATGCTGGACATCTGCACGATCGCCCCGGTCCGCCGCGCCCGCATGTGCGGCAGCACGGCCTTGGTCAGCGCCACCGGCCCGTGCAGGTGCACGTCCATCAGCGCCCGCAGCTCGTCGTCCGGGGTCTCCTCGGCCGCGCCGATGAAGCCGTGCCCCGCGTTGTTCACCAGCACGTCGATGTGCCCGTGCCAGGTGATGGCGTCCTGCACCGCGTGCGCGACCTGCTCGCTGTCGGTCACGTCGAGCCGCAACGGCGTCACACGATCGGGGGCGATCGCCGTCAGCGGGGCGAGGGACTCGATGTTGCGGGCCGTGGCGACGACGATGTCGCCGTGGCTCAGGGCGTTCTCCGCGATCGCCCTGCCCAGACCTGAAGAAGTGCCGGTGATGAACCACACCCGCGCCTGCTCGGCACCGGTCTGGTGCGGTACCTGGTTCGTGCTCATGAAAGGTCCTCCTCGCCCTGGACCGGTCAGCCCTGCACGATCAAGAAGACACCGGGACTTCACACCAAGTCCAAGACCCTTGCCCATACGCTCACGGCATAGATCGCTATTCGAGGGGGCTCCCGAACTCCGATGGACGTCGACACCCGCGTCCTGCGCTACTTCGTCGCCGTGGCCGAGCAGCTCAGCTTCACCCGCGCCGCGGAACGGCTGTTCGTGTCGCAACCGGCCCTGAGCCGGCAGATCCGCCAGTTGGAGGCCGACCTCAAGATCCCGTTGTTCGAGCGCACCAGCCGCGAGGTGCACCTCACCGCCGCCGGCGAGGCGCTGTTACCCGTGGCGCGCAAGCTGATCGCCGACTGGCAGGCCGCCCAGCGCACCGCCCGCGGCATCGCCGCCGCCGAGAAGCGGGTGCTCCGCATCGGTTTCGAGGCGACCGGCGCCGGCCCCCTGACCACCAGGGCGCGCACCGCGTTCGCCGCGCGCCACCCGGACGTCACGGTCGAGCCCAAGCGCTTCGACTGGGGCGGCGAGGTGGCCGCCCTGCGCGACGGCCTCGTGGACATCGCCTTCCTGTGGCTGCCCGCCGACACCACCGGCTTCCACACGGAGATCGTCGCGGTCGAGGAGCGGCTCGTGGGCCTGGCCGCCAAGCACCGGCTGGCCGACCGCGAGCACGTCTCCATCATGGACCTGCGCGACGAGCCGGTGGTCTGGACCCGCAAGGCGCCCCGGTTCTGGGTGGACTGGTGGGCGGTCAACCCGCGCCCGGACGGGTCGGAGCCGGTGTGGGGGCCGGAGAACGGCAACGTCGAGGAGATGCTGGAGCACGTCGCCGCGGGCGAGGCCATCTGCATGGGCCCGCGCTCGATGGCGGCCTACTACGCGCGCCCCGACCTGGTGTGGCGGCCCATCACGGACGTCGCGCCGCTGCGCATCGCCTTCGCCAGGCCGGCGACCAGCACGAACCCGCTGGTCGCCGACTTCGCCGAGGTCGTCCGGGAGCTGGTCGGGCCACCCGGCTCACCGGGTGAGCGCTAGTTCACCAGAGGAGCGCTGGTCCACCGGGCGAGCGCTGACCCACCGGGGGCGCTGACCCACCGGGGGCGCTGGTCCACCGGGTGAGCGTCAGGCGTTCCACTTCGCGCTGGCGCCCGCGGTGACGTCCAGCACCGTGCCGGAGACGTAGCGGGCGCGCGGCGAGGCGAGGAACGCGATCGAGTCGGCCACGTCCTCCGGCTCGATCAGCCCGACCGGCTGGGTGTTGTACGAGCGCAGCGCCCGCTCCAGGTCCTCGACCGTCGTGCCGCCCGCCCACCGGTAGGTGGCCTCGTTGAGCACCATCGCCGTGCGCGTGCCGGTCGGCGCGACGCCGCTGACCCGCACGCCGGCGGGACCGACCTCCGTGGCCAGCGCCTTGACCAGGCCGACCGCGCCCCACTTGGCGGCCTGGTAGTGCGGCAGCAGCGGCGCGCCGTGGCGGGCCTCGCTGGACGTCACCACGATGATCGTCCCGCTCTTGCGGGCGACCAGGTGCGGCACGACCGCGCGCATGGTGTTCGCCACGCCGACCAGGTTGACGTCGAGGACGTCGGCGAACTGCTGCGGCGACATGTCGGCCATCGCGTTGTAGGTGCAGATGCCCGCGTTGGCGACGGCGACGTCCAGCCGCCCGTACTCGCGCACGACCTGGCGGGCCACCTCCTGGAGCCGGGCCGCGTCCCGCACGTCCGCCTTCACCGCGGTCGCGCGCCGGCCGAGCGCGCGGACCCGGCGCACCGTGTCGTTCAGCTCGGCCTCGCTGCCCAGCGGGTAGTCGAGCCGCATCGCGTCCGGCCTGGCGATGTCGAGGGCCACCACGTGCGCGCCCGCGCGGGCCAGTGCGAGGCACGTGGCCCGGCCGATGCCGCGGGCCGCGCCGGTGACCAGCGCCACCTGCCCGCGCAGGTCGTCGCCCCCGCCTTGCCGGTTCTCGTCGGCCTGCGCCCCGCCGGCGCCCGCCACCATGCCCGCCGCCACACCCGCTGCCGCGCCGGCTCCCGCCAGCACCGCCGCCCGCCTGCTCACCTTGGCCTGTTCCGTCATGGGCACGATCGTGGTGAGCGGTCCCGCGCGGTGTCCAAGACCCGCGACGATGCCGTTTGGTAATAGCCCTCGTGCACCCGGTCAAGTCCGACCAGTCGCGCACCGCGCCTTGTCCGGCGTCACCGGCGACGAGTTGACTGGTCCTCGTTCCCGGGCACGTCGTCCCGAACCACCTTGTCGCACAAGGGAAATCGGCCGTGCTCAGAAACCCGATCAAGGAGAGTTCCATGAGTGACGCGGTGCGCACGCTGCTGCTCAACGCGGTCCGCCGGGACGACGTGGCCGAGGTGCGCGGCCTGCTGCGCAACGGGGTCGACCTCAACTCGCGCGGCTCGGACGGCCTGACGCCGCTGATGATCGCCGCGGGCAAGGGCAACGCCGACCTGGTCAGGCTGCTGGTCGACGCCGGCGCGGACGTCTACACCACCGACAGCGCCGCCGGCGGCACCGCGCTGCACAAGGCGGTGCAGGGCGGCGACCTGGAGACGGTGAAGGTGCTGGTGGAGGCCGGTGCGTTCATCGACGCGGTGTCGGTGACGACCGGGCACACGCCGCTGCTGGACGCGTTCTGGTACAAGCACCCCGACATCGTCGGCTACCTGCTCGACCGGAACGCGGGCCTGAACCTGTCCACGCACTACGGGTTCTCGATGCGCGACCACTTCGAGTACGCGATCAACGTGAACACGCTGGGCCGGGAGAAGCTGCTGGCCGCGGAGGCGCTGCTGAAGCGGCGCATCGAGGCCGACGAGCGCGCGGTCGAGCGGCAGAAGCTGATGGCCGCCACCGCCGCGGGCGACCTGATCGGCGTGCAGGTGCTGCTGGCCAACGGCGCGGAGGTCGACGCGCGCTACCCGGTGCTCAACGGGTTCAACGACCTGCACACGCCGCTGCTGGTCGCGTCCCGCGACGGCCACACCGAGATCGTGCGGGCGCTGATCGCGGCGGGCGCCGACGTCAACGCGACCGAGCCGACGTTCGGCGCGGTGCCGCTGCACAAGGCCGTCTACAACGGACACGCCGACATCACGCAGGTCCTGGTCGACACCCCGGGCACGGACATCGACTTCCAGGGCTCCACGAACGGCTACACGCCCCTGCACGACGCCCTGTGGCACGGCTTCGAGGACTGCGCCCGCATCCTCGTCCGCGCCGGCGCCCGCCTGGACCTGGTCGGCCACGACGGCAAGACCCCGCTGGAGATGGCGGTCGACGTCTTCGGCCCCACCCACCCCCTGACCGACACCATCCGCAACGCCTGACCCCGCGCGTGTCCTCCACTCGGGCATCGCGTGTCGTCCGCTCCGGCACCGCGAGTCGACCACTCGGGACGAGCGGCCGGAGCACGAACGCGCGTTTCGCGGTGCCGGACTGGAGGACTCGTGATGCCGGACTGGATGACACGCGGTGTCCGACTGGAGGACACGCGGAAGTAGGAGGAGAAGTTCATGTTGTTCTACTGCCAGATGAAGTGGAACCACGAGGGGCGCATCAGCCTCGACGAGCTGTGGGAGCTCGAGGAGGAGGAGACCCGCCACGCCGAGGAGACGTTGAACTCCGGCTACTGCATCGGGCTGTGGAAGGTGGCCGGGCAGAAGCGGGTCATCGCGGTGGTCGACGCGGAGTCCGCGGAGGAGCTGGACCGGTCCGTGTTCCGCCTGCCGATGCGCGAGTACCTGGAGTTCGAGGTCATCTGGCCGCTGCGCGACTACCTCGGCTTCGCGGAGGACGTGGCCAACCGCTACCGCCCTACCGAGGCGGAGACCAGCCGATGATCCACCAGCTGATCTTCGCCTACCCGCGGCCGGGCATGAGCGAGCAGGAGTTCCACCGCTACTGGGTGGAGGAGCACGCCGTCCGCTACGCGAGCAGGATCCCGCAGATCCGGCAGTACGCCGTGGACACCAGGGTCGAGCTGGGCCTCGACGAGCCCGAGCCGCTGTGGTCGGGGGTCGCCGAGATCTGGCTCGCCAACGAGGAGGAGCAGCTGGCGTCGTTGCAGACGCCGGAGTTCCTGGAGGGCGCCCGGCTCGACGAGCCGCGGTGGGCGGCGTTCTGGCGCACGCTGGTCATGGACACCGAGGCGCACGTGGTGGTCGAGGGGCCGCCGCAGCGGGCCGACCAGCCGGGCACCAAGCTGTTCGTGCTGGTCAAGCGGCGTGAGGGGATGCCGCTGACCGAGTTCCGGCAGTACAGCCGGGACGCGCACGCGTCGCTGATGGCCAAGGTCCCCGGCCTGCGCCGGTACTACCAGAACCACACGCGGGACGGCGCGTACGGCGTCGGCGAGGCCACCCTCGACTGCGCCTACCAGCTGTGGTTCGACGACGCGACCGCCCTGCGCCACGCCCTGCGCACCCCCGAGTTCCAGCGCGCCATGGCCGACCTCGCCACGTTCACCGAACCCCGGTACGTGCACACCCTCGCGGTCCGCGAGAACTGGGTCATCGGCCCGTCGGAAAACATCATCTAGTCAAGTCCGGAATATCGTCCGGCAATTCTCGCCAAACCAGCCGGTGAACGGTTGGATGAGAAGTGCGAGACCCACTGAAAACCTGTTTGAGGAGAATTGTGACCAAGCGAATTTTGGTCGTGCTTTCCGAGTACGGTTACTGGGGTGAGGAACTGGTCGGCCCGGTCGAGGCGTTCGACGCCGCCGGCTACCGCACCACCTTCCTCACGCCGACCGGCAAGCGGCCCCAGGCCCTCCCGCCGAGCCTCGACCCGGAGTACCTCGACCCGCCCCTGGGTCGTTCGGTCACCACGCCGGACATGGCCCGCCGCGCCCGTGAGCTGGACGCCTCGCCCCGCCTGGACAACCCGCTGAGCCTGGCCGACCTCATCCCCGAGCGGCCCTACTACAGCGCGGTCAACCACCTGCGCGAGGTGGAGGAGTACCACCGCCGGCTCGACGGCGCGGTCGCCGACCTGGTCGGCAGCTTCGACGCCCTGGTGCTCGTCGGCGGCTCCGGCCCGATCGTCGACATGGCGAACAACGAGCGCCTGCACGAGCTGGTCATCGGTTTCGTGAACGCCGACAAGCCCATTCTCGCGGAGTGCTACGGCGTCGCGGTGCTGGCTTTCGCGCGTGACCTGGAGAGCCGCGAGAGCATCATCCAGAACAAGCACGTGACCGGCCACCCCAAGGAATACGACTACAAGGACGGCACCGGTTTCATGGGTGTCGAGTTCAACATGGGCCCGCCGCCGTACCCGCTGGAGTACATCCTGCGCGACGCGACCGGCCCGGTCGGCCGCTTCCACGGCAACGTCGGCAAGGAGACCTCGGTCATCGTCGACTACCCGTTCATCACCGCGCGCTCCACGCCGGACTCGGTGCCCGCGGGCGAGCTGCTCGTGCGGGTGCTGGAGCAGGGCCTGCGCCGGTTCGGCTGGTAGGAGAGGACCACTCATGAACGGCAGGCCGGGAAAGGTCGCCATCTTCGAGCAGTTCGCGGCCGACGGCATCCAGTACATGTTCGGCAACCCGGGGACCGTGGAGCAGGGTTTCCTGGACGCGGGCGGTGAGTTCGACGTCGAGTACCTGCTGGCGCTGCACGAGGGCGTCGCGGTGGGCATGGCCGACGGCTACGCCCGCGCAGCGCAGCGACCGGCCCTGGTCCAGCTGCACAGCGGGGTCGGGCTGGGCAACGGCATCGGCATGCTCTACCAGGCCAAGCGGGGCGGTTCGCCGCTGGTCGTCCTGGTCGGCGAGGCGGGGGTCCGCTACGACGCCATGGACGGGCAGATGGCGGCCGACCTGGTCGCCATGGCCGAGCCGGTCACCAAGTACGCGACGCGGGTGCTGGACCCGTCGTCGACGCTGCGGGTGCTGCGGCGCGCGGTGAAGATCGCGATGACGCCGCCGCGCGGCCCGGTGCTGGTCGTCGTCCCGGCCGACGTGCTGGACGAGATCACCACCGAGCCGGTGTTCCCCACCCCGATCCCGAACACCCGGGTGGTCCCGGAGACCCCGCTGGTGGCCGAGGCCGCCACCACGCTGCTGGCCGGCGAGCGCCGGCTGGTGCTGATGGGCGACGGCGTCGCCACCAGCGGGGCGCAGCGCGAGCTGACCGCCGTGGCGGAAGCGCTCGACGCGAAGGTGTGGGGGGTGAACTCCTCGGAGTTCAACTTCGACGCCACGCACCGCCTGCACGGCGGTCAGCTCGGGCACATGTTCGGCGCGGACAGCGCCCGCGTGGTCGCCGAGGCCGACTCGGTGCTCATCGTCGGCACGTACGTGTTCCCCGAGGTGTTCCCGAGCCTGGAGAACCCGTTCAAGCCGGGCGCGCGGATCGTGCACGTCGACCTCGACGCCTACGAGATCGCCAAGAACCACCCGGTGGACGTGGGCATCGTGGCCGACCCGAAGCTCACGCTGGCCGCGCTGGCCAGGGAGCTGGTCCGGCAGAACCCGTCGGCCGCCGCGGCGCCCGAGCCCGCGCGGGGCCGGCCGGTGCACCCGGAGCCCCCGCTGACCGAGGACACGGTGCTGGACCGGTTCGTGCGGCGGCTGGCCCGCCGCGCGCCGGAGGACCTGGTGGTGTTCGACGAGGCGCTGACCGCGTCGGCGCCGCTGGCCAGGCACCTGCCGCCACAGCGGCCGGGCGGGTTCTTCCAGACCCGCGGCGGCTCGCTGGGCGTGGGCATCCCGGGCGCGCTGGGCATCAAGCTCGCCCAGCCGGACGCGCCGGTGGTGGCGTTCACCGGCGACGGCGGCTCGATGTACACGTTCCAGGCGCTGTGGACGGCGGCCCGCTACGGCATCGGCGCGAAGTTCGTGATCTGCAACAACCGCCGCTACCACCTGCTCGACCTGAACATCGAGCAGTACTGGCGGGAGCTGGGGATGTCGCCCCACGCCTTCCCCGCCGCGTTCGACCTGTCCAAGCCGGACATCGGGTTCACCGGGCTGGCCGCGGCGCTGGGCGTGCCGGGGCAGCGGGTGGAGAAGCTGTACGAGGTGGACTCCGCCGTGGACGCCATGCTCAACCACGACGGCCCCTACCTCGTCGACCTGGTCATCGACTGAGGAGGCACGAGCTATGACTGGGGGAGCCGGTGACCGGATCACCGAGTCGGCGGTGCGCGGCCTGGTGCGGGACTGGTTCGCCGCACTCGACCGGCACGACGACGTCGAGGTGCTGCTGGACCTGCTGACCGAGGCGGGCCTGGTGATGCACCTGCCGCAGCGCACGGTGCGCGACCACGAGGACTTCCGGGCCTGGTACCGGGAGACCACCAGCACCTACTTCGACGAGGTGCACGACGTGCTCGACGTGAAGGTGGCGACGACCTCGCCGCTGCACGCCGAGGTGGCGCTGCGGGTGAACTGGCAGTCCCGGATGTGGGCGCCGCCCTCGCCCAACAGCGCGTGGGTCGGCGTCACCTCGAAGGAGACGTGGTCGGTCGTGCTGCGGGACGGCCGCCCGAAGATCCGCACCTACACCGTCGGGGGTCTGACCCCCATGCCGGGATCCGCCGCCCCGCGCGCGACCGAGTTCGCTCCCGAGAGCGCCGCGGCGTAGCAG
>NZ_JBHWIE010000230.1:0-11600 GCF_042732085.1 Actinosynnema sp. NPDC059797 | reverse complement strand
CATCATGGTGCTGTCCACGCTGGTGGCCCTGCTGCTGGTGCGGCTGGGCCGGGTGCTGCGCCTGCTGGTGATGTCCGGGCTGGTGCTGGTGTGGGCCACGCCGGTGATCGCGGCGACCACCGTGTTCCAGTGGCTGTTCCAGTCGCGGCTCGGGGTGGTGAACTGGGCGCTGGTGCGGCTCGGGTTCGAGGGCTTCCGCGACTACGCGTGGTTCGCCGACGGGCCCGCCACGTTCGCGATCCTCGTCGTGCTGGTCGTGTGGCAGTCGGTGCCGTTCGCCGCGCTGTCGCTGTACGCCGCGATGGTCACCGTCCCGGCCGAGCTGTACGAGGCGGCGCGGATCGACGGCGCGGGCGCGTGGCGGTCGTTCACCACCATCACCGTCCCCGTGCTGCGCGCGATGTTCGGCCTGATCACCTGCCTGGAGGTGATCTGGGTGGTCAAGGCGTTCGTGCAGATCTGGGTGATCAGCCAGGGCGGGCCGGGCCAGGCCACCACCACGCTGCCGGTCTACGCGTTCCAGGTCGCGCAGTCGTTGCAGCGCTACGACCTCGGCGCGGCCGTGTCGATGCTCATGGTGGTGCTGCTGGTGCTCGCGCTGCTGGCCTACCTCAGGCAGCTCTACCGGCAGGAGGGCGAGGCGTGACCGGTCGGGTGTTGCGGGGCGCGGCGGCGCTGGTCGTGTTCGCGGTGTCGGTGTTCCCCGTGTACTGGATGGTGCTGACCGCCTTCAAGCCGACCCGCGACATCCAGGCCGCCACCCCGGTGTTCCTGCCGCTGTCGGTGACCTTCGAGCACTTCGGCACGGCGGTCGCGGCGCGCGGGTTCTGGTCGTTCTGGCGCAACAGCGCCCTGGTGGCCGGCGGGGCGGTGCTGCTGTCGCTCGTGGTGGCGCTGCTGGCGGCGTTCGCGGTGGCGCGCCTGCGGTGGCCGGGCAGGCGCGGCTTCGTGCTGATGGTGTTCATCGCGCAGATGACGCCGTGGGAGGCGCTGCTCATCCCGGTCTACGTCATCGCCCGCGACACCGGGGCGCTCGACTCGCTGTGGATGCTCACGCTCGTCTACTTCATGATCACGCTGCCGTTCACGATCGTCACCCTGCGCGGGTTCCTCGCCGCGATCCCCGCCGACCTGGAGGAGGCCGCCCTGGTCGACGGCTGCTCGCGCGCCCAGGCGTTCCGGCGGGTGGTGCTCCCGCTGCTCGCGCCGGGCCTGCTGGCGACCTCGCTGTTCGGGTTCATCACCGCCTGGAACGAGTTCGCCTTCGCCAACGTGCTGATCATCAAGGACCAGGACGACCGCACGCTGCCGGTCTGGCTGTCGTCGTTCAGCAACACCTTCGGCACGGACTGGGGCGCCACCATGGCCGCCTCCACCCTGTTCATGCTGCCGGTGCTGCTGGTCTTCCTGGTCCTCCAGGGCCGCGTGACCACCGGCATCGTCGGCGGCGCGGTGAAGGGCTGAGGGGGCTCCCGCGTGATCGTGCCACGTCCGACGAGACTGGTCCGCCGCCGCGGCCGGTTCACCCTCTCCCCCGACACCGCCGTCCGCGCCACCCCCGGCGCGGAGGGCGCGGCCCGGCTGCTGCGCGCGTCGCTGCGGCCGGCCACCGGGCTGCCGCTGCCGCCGCGCGAGGACGGTCGGGTGGTCATCGCGCTCGACGAGCGGCTGGTCGGCCTCGGCGACGAGGGCTACGCGCTGAGCGTCACCGAGCACGCCGTGGTGCTGCGGGCGGCGACCCGGCAGGGGCTGGCGCACGGCGTGCAGACCATCCGGCAGCTGCTGCCGGTCGAGGCCCTGGGTTCGCGGCCCGCGCCGGACGTGGCCTGGACGCTGCCCGGGGTGGACATCCGGGACACGCCGCGCCTGCCGTGGCGCGGGGTGCTGCTGGACGTGGCCCGCCGCTTCCAGCCGGTGGCCGTGCTGCGCCGGTTCGTCGACCTGATGGCGCTGCACAAGCTCAACGTGCTGCACCTGCACCTCACCGACGACCAGGGCTGGCGGGTGCCCGTGCCGCGGTGGCCGCGGCTGACCGAGGTCGGGGCCTGGCGCGCGGAGAGCGACGGCGACGGCGTGCCGCACGGCGGCTGGTACACCCGCGCGGAGCTGGCCGGGCTCGTCGCCCACGCCGCCGAGCGCGGGGTCCGGGTCGTGCCGGAGGTCGAGATGCCGGGCCACGCGCGGGCCGCCCTCGCCGCCTACCCGCACCTGGGCAACGCCCCGGACCGCCGGCTGCCGGTGTGGACGCGGTGGGGCGTCAGCGACGCGGTGTTCGGCGTGCACGACGCCGCCCTGGAGTTCTGCCGGGACGTGCTGGACGAGGTGCTGGACGTGTTCCCCGGGCCGCACGTGCACCTCGGCGGCGACGAGTGCCCGACCACCGAGTGGGAGACCAGCCCCGCCGCCCTGGCCCGGGTCGCCCGCGAGGGCCTGGCCGGGCCGCACGAGCTGCGCGGCTGGTTCCTGCGCCACGTCGCCGAGCACGTGGTGTCGCGCGGGCGGACGCCGGTGTCCTGGGAGCCGGTCGGGCACCCCGGCGCGGTGCTCATGCCGTGGCGGGACGCGGCGGACGCCCGGGCCGCGCTGGACGGCGGGCACGACGTGGTGATGGCGCCGCACCGCTCGACCTACCTGGACTACCCGCAGTCGGCCGGGCCGGACGAGCCCGCCGGGCAGCCCGGCCTGGTGGTGACCGCGCACGACGTCTACCACGTGCCCCTGCCCACCGGCGTCCTCGGCGCCCAGTGCGCGCTGTGGACCGAGTACGTGCCCACCGCGCGTCACCTGGAGCGGCTGGCGTTCCCCCGGCTCGCGGCCCTGGCCGACGCGCTGTGGACCCGGCGCCCCTCGTGGACCGACTTCACCGACCGGATGCGCGGGCACGCCGACCGGCTGACCGCGCTGTCGGTGCCGCACGGATCGCTCACGACCAGGGAGGAGGACGACGACCGCTCCCCTGTTCAACCCTGCTGACTAGAGGAGAACGACCTTGTCCACCCCGTCCACCCCGTCCACGCGCAAGATCGCCGCGGCCGGCGCGGCAGCGGCGGCGGTGAGTGCCCTGGTGACCGGTTTGCTCACCGCACCCGCCGCGCTGGCCGCCGACGCGGTCACCGCCCAGTACCGCACCAGCGCCACCGCCGCCGCGACCGACCAGGTCGAGCCGTGGTTCAAGCTGGTCAACTCGGGCACCACCACCCTGCCCCTCAACGAGTTGAAGATCCGCTACTACTTCACCGCCGACACGCCCTCCGTCGGCTACCGCTTCGCGTGCTCGTGGGCGGTGCGCGGCTGCGGGATCGTGACCGGCACGTTCGGCACGCTGTCCGGCGGGGCCGCCGACCGGTACCTGGAGGTCGGCTTCACCTCGGGCGCGCTGGCGCCCGGGGCCGACACCGGCGACCTGCAACTGCGCTTCTACCGGGCCGACTGGGGGCGGATCACCCAGTCCGACGACTACTCGTTCCGGGCGTCGAGCACCTACTCGGCGTGGTCGCGGGTGACCGTGCACCGGGGCGGGACCCTGCTCTACGGCACCCCGCCGGGCGGTTCGCAGCCCACGACCACCACCACGACCTCGACCACGCCCAACCCCAACGGCCCGGCGCTGTTCGACGACTTCTCCTACACCGGCTCGTCCGACCCCCGGATCGCGCAGCGCGGCTGGACGGTCCGCTCCGGCGGCGGCGGTCCGGGGGTGCCGGGCGCGGAGTGGGACCCGACGCGGGTGACGTTCCCGACCGTGGACGGGCAGCAGTCGATGCGGCTGGAGTCGTGGAACAACGGCTCGGCGGCGCGGCAGACCGAGCTGTACCACCAGCGGAAGTTCTTCGAGGGCACGTACGCGGCGCGGGTGAAGTTCTCCGACGCGCCGGTCTCCGGCCCCGACGGCGACCACGTGGTGCAGACGTTCTTCACCATCACGCCCCTGCGCTCCGACCTCGACCCGGACTACGGGGAGATCGACTTCGAGTACCTCCCCAACGGCGGGTGGGGCGAGCCGTCGAACGTCCTGTACGAGACGACGTGGGAGACCTACCGCAACGAGCCGTGGCTGGCGGACAACACGCACACCGCGCAGCGGCAGAGCTACGCGGGCTGGCACGACCTGGTGGTGCAGGTGGCGGGCGGCCGGGTGAAGTACTTCGTGGACGGCGTGCAGGTGGCCGACCACGGCGACAAGTACTACCCGGAGACGCCGATGTCGATCAACTTCAACCTGTGGTTCATCTCCGGGGGGTTGGTCGGGGCGCCCGGTGAGCGGGCGTACCAGCAGCACGTGGACTGGGTGTACTTCGCCAAGGACCAGGTGCTGAGCCCGGCGCAGGTGACGTCGAAGGTGAGCGGTTACCGGTCCTCGGGCGTGGCGCACGTGGACACGGTGCCGGCGGCGTGAGCCGCGTTCCCCGGTCCGCCCTCGGGCGGACCGGGGAGCCCATTCAGCCGGTCCAGTACCACCACTGGTTGGCGGGCAGGGTGTTGGTGTCGTTGTGCAGGCTCACCTTCCCGGACCAGTCCGTCACGAGGTGACCTCCGGTATTCACGCTCCAGATGAAACCGTCGTACGCGACCCAGCGGAACTCGACCACGGAACCGTCACAAGGCGCGCTGAGAACTGTCGTGAAGTCGACCTGCTTCAAACAGCGTCCGGTCGCCTCGTTCTTCAGGAGGGCGGTCCCCGGGTAGGCGTCGAGAAAACCGAACTGCCACCTCTGCGGCCCGTTGCAACCACCCCAGGAGTACACGCCCTGGCTCCAATCGGTCGCCAAGCACCAGTTGGTGGCATGATTCCGCAGATAACGCAGGGGTCCATACGAGTCCGCCCACGCCTGACCGGAGCCCGCAACAACCGTCGCGACAAAAACCACGACGGCCGCCACAAGCCTTACTGCGGTTCGGCGCAGCATGCCCCTTGGTGTGGCATACACTTCCCCACCCCCTCGTTCCCCTGGTCGCACACGTGGGTAGATGGTCGAACCCGCACTCCGCCGGCGCACCGCAGAATTGCGGAAGTGACCTGACGGCGGCACCGGCCGCACATCGTCCCCGGCCGCTCCCGGGTCTCGTGCACCCGCCGTTCCGCCATGCGGGCAACTCGGTGCCGTCGACTCGAAATTCTCTTCGGATCAGAATTCCACACTCACGAAGGGCTCCCACCGGGCCGACACCGCGAGCGGTGCCGGAATCTCGACCCATTCGGCCGTAGAAGCCCCGGCGTACCCGTCAATAGGCTCGCCGACGACGAGCAGCCCGGTCCTAGTCCAGGAGAACGCATGGCTTCTTCGACGTTCGCTGGCCGATTAGCCGGAAGAACCGCGGTCGGCGCACTGCTCCTGGTGGCTGGTCTGGCGGGGGTACCGGCATCGGCGCAACCCGGCGCGCCGGTCTGCGTCGATCTCGGCGCGGCTCTCGCCTGCGCCGCTCCTGGCGTGAACGCGGGGAGCGTGACGACCGACTACTACGATCCCTCGACCGGCGCCTACATGGGCTGGACGCGGGTAACCACCTACTCCAACACGAGGAACAAGCTGCTGCAGGCGTGCGACTCACGCAGCGACAGCATGTCTCCCGCGCTGTGGATCGACCCGTTGGGCGCAGGGCCGCCCGACACCCTTCTGTACTTCGATCCGGACGGCAACGGCGGCGAGTGCCTCAACCGCACCATTGGCTACGACGTGCGCAAGTGGTCACCCGCGATCGAACAAGGTGGGCAGTCGATCACCGAACCCGACTGGCGACTCCATCCTTTCCCGCCGTGCCCGCCGTGCACACCCGCATGACCTCTCCCGAACCCCGGTCGAGGGCGGTGGCACCGAACCCCGGCACAGCCGTTGCCTCCACCTGCGGCCCGATCACGCCGGGCCGCTTGCCGCGGGTGAGCGCCGTGGTCTGCGTTCCACCCGTCACCCCGCCTTCCGCAGCACCTCCGCCAGCGGCGTGGCCGGGTGGCCGGTGAGGCGTTCGACGTGGTCGGTGACGCCGGCCAGTTCGCCGTTGGCGATGGCGGTGTAGGTGGAGACCCACGCGTCCAGTTGCCAGTCCGGGGCGCCGTAGGAGGCGCGGGAGCGGTAGGCCTCCGCCACGGTCTCCCGGTGGTAGGTGGTGGTGCGGCCGGTGACCTCGGTGATGATCCCGGCGATCTCGTCGAGGGTCAGCGCCTCGGGGCCGGTGAGGTCGTAGGTCGCGCCCGCGTGGTCGGCGGCCGCCAGCAGGACGGCGGTGGCCGCGTCGGCGATGTCGTCCTGGGCCACCACGGCGGCCTTGCCTTGGCCCGCCGGGCCTCGGATCGCGCCGTCCTCGCCGACCAGGTGCGGGGTGAAGTCGGCGTAGAGGTTGTCGCGCAGGAAGGTGTGCGCGAGGCCGGTGGCGCGGATGTGCTCCTCGGTGGCGTGGTGGTCGCGGGCGAGGGTGAAGGTGGCGTCGGGGGCCGCACCGCAGAAGGAGATGTAGACCAGGTGGGTGACGCCCGCTTCGGCGGCGGCGTCGACGAACGCCTTGTGCTGGTCCACGCGGTCCCGGGTTTCCGAGGCGGAGACCATGAGGACGCGGTCCACGCCGGTGAGGGCGGTGCGCACGGCGTCGCGGTCGGCGAAGGGGGCCACGGCGGCGGTCGCGCCGGGCAGTTTCGGCGCGCGGGCCGGGTCGCGGACGAGCAGCCGCTGGGGCACGCCGGCGGCGGCCAGTCGGTGGGCGACGCGCCCGCCGAGGTGGCCGGTGGCTCCGGTGACCGCCACGGCGGGGGTGGAGGCGGGGTGGTGCGGGTCGGTCACGGTGGTTCCCTCCGGGTGGCGGGGCGGTGCGCGTGGATCATGTCGCGCCCGCGGCCGGCCCGCGAGTCCGAGGGATCCGGGTGTCGGGCCGGGACGGGGTCCGAAAGCCTTTTCGGCAAGCCCTGCCAGGGCGTTGTCGAACGGCTCGGCGCGCGCGATTCGACGCGCGCAGCCCGTTCGACCCGACCGCGGGAAAATTCGCGGGAAAATTCTCCGCGGGCGATGTCGAGAACCCCGGACCGGCTCCGTCCCCGCCGTGAACGCGGACCACAATGGGGCGCGACGGCACCGAGGAGAGACACCATGGCCAAGTACCTGCTGCTCAAGCACTACCGCGGCGCTCCGGCGGCGGTCAACGACGTGCCGATGGAGCGGTGGACGCCGGAGGAGATCACGGCCCACGTGCGGTACATGAACGACTTCGCCGCCCGGCTGGAGCGGACCGGCGAGTTCGTCGACGGCCAGGCCCTCGCGCCCGAGGGCACGTTCGTCCGGTACGACGGCGAGGGCCGGCCGCCCGTCACCGACGGCCCGTTCCCCGAGACCAAGGACCTCATCGCCGGCTGGATGGTGATCGACGTCGACAGCTACGAGCGCGCGGTCGAGCTGGCCGGCGAGCTGTCGGCCGCGCCCGGGGCGGGCGGGAAGCCGATCCACGAGTGGCTGGAGCTCCGCCCGTTCCTGACCGCGCAGCACACGATCACCGAATGACCGCTCGACTGGACGAGGCCCTGCTCCGGGGCCTCACGCCGAACGTCCTCGGGATCCTCGTCCGCCGCGGGGCCGACTTCGCGGCGGCCGAGGACGCCGTGCAGGACGCGCTGGTCGAGGCGGTCCGCACCTGGCCCGCCGACCCGCCCCGGGACCCGAAGGGCTGGCTGGTCACCGTGGCCTGGCGCCGGTTCCTCGACTCGACCAGGGCCGACGCCTCCCGCCGGCGGCGCGAGGACCAGGTCGACGAGGAGCCGGCGCCCGGGCCGACCCCCGCCGTGGACGACACGCTCCAGCTCTACTTCCTGTGCGCCCACCCGTCGCTGACGCCGTCGTCGGCGGTCGCGCTCACGCTGCGCGCCGTCGGCGGGCTGACCACCCGCCAGATCGCCCAGGCATACCTGGTGCCCGAGGCGACCATGGCGCAGCGCATCAGCCGGGCCAAGCGCACCGTCTCCGGCGTGCGGTTCGACCAGCCGGGCGACGTGTCCACCGTGCTGCGCGTCCTCTACCTGGTGTTCAACGAGGGCTACTCCGGCGACGTCGACCTCGCGGTCGAGGCCATCCGGCTCACCCGGCAGCTCGCGGCCTCGATCGACCACCCGGAGGTGGCGGGGCTGCTCGCCCTCATGCTGCTCCACCACGCCCGGCGCGCCGCCCGGACCTCTCCCGACGGGGACCTGGTGCCGCTCGCCGAGCAGGACCGCGGCCGGTGGGACACCGGGATGATCGCCGAGGGCGTCGACGTCCTCCAGGCGGCCCTGGCCCGGGACCGGCTCGGCGAGTTCCAGGCCCAGGCCGCCATCGCGGCGCTGCACGCCGACGCGCCCACCGCCGAGGAGACCGACTGGGTGCAGATCGTCGAGTGGTACGACGAGCTGCTGCTCCTGGTCGACAGCCCGGTCGTCCGGCTCAACCGCGCGGTGGCCGTGGGCGAGGCCGACGGCCCGCGCGCGGGCCTGGCGGCGCTCGCGGGGCTGGACGCCTCGCTGCCCCGCCACGCCGCGGTGTCGGCGTACCTCCACGAGCGGGACGGCGACCTGGCGACGGCGGCGCGGCTGTACGCGGAGGCGGCCCACAAGGCGCCCAACCTCGCCGAGCGCGCCCACCTGACGCGCCAGGCCGCCCGGCTCAACGCCCGCTGCCGGGCCCCTGACGGTCCGTAGGCGCGGCGCCACCGCCCGAACCGTCCCTGGCACCCGGCGGACCAGGAATGCGAAGATCTTCCGCCTATGCCGAAGATCACCCACGGGGTTCGGGCGGGCTACGCGGCCGGGTCGTTCGTCACCGGCGCGTTCGGCACCGTGCCCGGCCTGCTCCTGCTGCCCTACCTGACCGACGGCCTGGCCGTGCCCGCCGCGGTCGCCGGGCTGCTGGTGCTCGTGCCGAAGGCGTGGGACGTGCTGTTCAACCCCGTGGCGGGCCGCGTCAGCGACCGGGCGGGCGTGCGGCGGCCGTTCCTGCTGCGCGGCGGCCTGGCCACGGCGGTGCTGTTCGCGCTGCTGTTCGCCGGGCCGTTCAGCGGGGCCGGTGCGGCGGTGTACGTGGCGCTGGTGTTCCTGGCCTGCGCGACGGCGTACGCGTTCTTCCAGGTCCCGTACGTGGCCATGGCCGCGGAGATCACCGGGGACTACGACGAGCGCACCCGCCTGATGGCGTGGCGGATGGCGTTCCTGGCGCTGGCGATCCTGCTCAGCGGAGCCGGCGCGCCCGCGGTGCGCGACCTCGTCGGGTACCCGGGCATGGGCGTGGCGGTCGCGGCGGTGATGGTGCTGGGCACCCTGGTGGTCTTCGCCGGCACGCGCGGCGTGCCCGCGGCCCGGCGGGTGCCCACCGCCGCGTCGCCGCGCGAGCTGCTCGCGGCGGTGCGCGGGTCGCGGTCGTTCCGGTCGCTGCTGGCGGTGTTCGTGGTGCAGGCCGTGGGGCTGGGCACGATGCTCGCGGGCGTCGACTACTTCGCCCGGCTGGTGCTGGGCGACCGGTCGTGGCAGCCCGCGCTGTTCGCCGGGTTCGTCGGGCCCGCGCTGCTGGTCATGCCGCTGTGGCAGCGGGTCGGGCGGCGGCGCGGCAAGCGGTTCGGCCTGGTGGCGGCGTCCCTGCTGTTCGCGGTGGCCGTGGTGGGGCTGCTGGCCTCGCCGGTGCTGCCGGTCGGTGCGGTGCTCGCGCTGATGGCGGTGGTCGGCGTCGGGTACGCGGGCATGCAGGTGTTCCCGCTGGCCATGCTGCCGGACGTGATCAGCGCCGAGGAGGAGCGGGTCGGCGCGACGCGCGCGGGCCTGTTCTCCGGCGTGTGGACGGCCGGCGAGACGCTCGGCCTGGCGCTGGGCCCCGGCGTGTACGGGCTGGTGCTGGCGCTGGGCGGGTACGTCGCGAGCACCGACGGCTCGGCCGCGCAGTCCCCCGGCGCGGTGACCGCCGCGCTGCTCGGGTTCACCGCCGTGCCCGCGGTGCTGGCGGTGGTGGCCCTGCCCCTGTTGCGGAAGGAGAACCGATGACCGACGTCCTGGCCGAGCTGCGGGCGCTGCGGGCGGGCGACCTGCCCACGCACGGCGGGCGCACGCTGGCCTACGTCTACGACAGCGCGCTGCCGGGCCTGGACGAGCTGGCGGCGTCCGCGCACGCGGTGGCGGCGTCGGTGAACGGGCTCGACCCGACCGCGTTCCCGAGCCTGCTGCGGCTGGAGAACGACGTGGTGCGCACCGCGGCCCGGCTGCTGGGCGGCACCGAGGGGACCGTCGGCACGGTCACCTCGGGCGGCACCGAGTCGTGCCTGCTGGCGGTGGTCGCGGCGCGGGACTCGCGGCCGGGCGTCGACTCGCCGTCGATGGTGCTGCCCGAGACCGCGCACGCGGCCTTCCACAAGGCGGCGCACTACTTCGGGGTGCGGGCGGTGCCCGTGCCGGTGGACCCGGTGACGTTCCGGGCCGACCCGGCCGCGGTGGCGGCGGCGATCGACGACTCCACGGTGCTGGTGGTGGCCAGCGCGCCGTCCTACGCGCACGGCGTGGTCGACCCGGTGGCCGAGATCGCGGCGGCGGCCGCCGGGCGCGGGGTGCGGTGCCACGTGGACGCGTGCATCGGCGGGTGGGTGCTGCCGCACGCCGACGGGGTGGCGCCGTTCGACTTCTCGGTGCCCGGCGTCACCAGCATCTCGGTGGACCTGCACAAGTACGCGTACTGCCCGAAGGGCACGTCGGTGCTGCTGCACGCCCGCGCCGACCTGCGCCGCGCGCAGTACTTCGCCAGCGCCGCCTGGCCCGGTTACACGATGCTGAACCCCACCACGCAGTCCACGCGATCGGGTGGTCCCCTGGCCGCCGCCTGGGCGGTGCTGCGCCACATCGGTGACGACGGGTACCGGGAGCTGGCGCGGCGGGCGCTGGAGAGCACCCGGGTGCTGCGCGCCGGGATCGAGGAGGTCGACGGGCTCCGGGTGCTCGGCTCGCCGGAGGCCACGCTGCTGGCGGTGGCCGCCGACCGGGACGACTTCGACGTGTTCACCGTGGCCGACGAGATGAAGGCGCGGAACTGGTACGTGCAGCCGCAGTTCGCCTTCGGCCCCTCCCCCGCCAACCTGCACCTGACCGTGACCGCCGCCAACGCCGGGCACGAGCGGGAGCTGCTGGACGACCTGCGCGACTCGGTGGCGGCGGCGGTCGGGGCCGGGCCCGTGGAGGTGGCGCCGGAGGTGCTGGGGTTCATCGGCTCGCTCGACCCCGACGCGCTGACCCCGGCCGAGTTCTCCGGGCTGCTCGCGGCGGCCGGGATGGGCGGCGAGGGCGTGCTGCCGGAGCGGATGGCGACGGTGAACGCGCTGCTCGCGGCGGCGTCGCCGGCGTTGCGCGAGCGGCTGCTCGTGGAGTTCCTGGGCGCGCTCTACTCCTGAGGCGCCGTTGGACCGTTTGCGCGATCATGGGGACGTGCACCTCGATCTGAGCGGGAAGACGGCGCTGGTCACCGGTTCGACGCAGGGCATCGGCGAGGCCATCGCGGTGGGCCTGGCGCGGGCCGGCGCGCGGACGGCGGTCAACGGGCGCAGGCCGGGCGCGGTGGACGAGGCGGTGGCGCGGCTGCGGGAGGCCGTGCCGGGCGCCGACGTGGTGGCCGCGCCCGGCGACG
>NZ_JBHWIE010000229.1:0-11737 GCF_042732085.1 Actinosynnema sp. NPDC059797 | reverse complement strand
ACATATACAATCCCTAAATCGACCTCGAACCGGACACATTATAATTTATAAACGAGCCGGCGCCCGCGGCCGTTGGACGCGGTCAGCCACCGGGGCCCGATCACGGCCAGCAGCACGTCGCTGCGGGCCAGCCACCGGTCGATCTGCTCGGTGAAGTCGTCGCCGGGCCGGATGGTGCGGCTGGCCAGGAACACGCGGTCCGCGCCGAACCTCGACTCCAGCTCGCGCGCGATCAGCGTGGCGGCCCAGTCGCCGTCGCCGGTGCGGTAGCTGACGAACACCCCGTCCACGGCATCGACCACCGACCCAACCTGGCAGAGCGGGCGCGCGGCGGGCAAGGTCGCGCTCACGCGCGGGCGGTGACCAGGCCCGACTCGTAGGCGGCGATGACGAGCTGGGCCCGGTCGCGGGCCTGGAGCTTGTGCAGCAGCCTGCCGACGTGGGTCTTGACCGTGCCGGCCGACAGGTGCAGCTCGCGCATGATCTCGGTGTTGGACAGGCCGCGCGCGATCAGGGTCAGGACCTCCCGCTCGCGCTCGGTGACCCCCTCCAGCCTCGGCTCGCGCGGCCTCGGCGCGCGGGCGAACTCGGCCACCAGGCGGCGCGTCACCGAGGGCGCCAGCAGGGCGTCGCCCGCCGCCACGACCCGGACCGCGGCCAGCAGGTCGGCCGGCGGCGTGTCCTTGAGCAGGAACCCGCTCGCACCGGCCCGCAGCGCCGAGTAGACGTACTCGTCCAGGTCGAACGTGGTCAGGATCAGCACGCGGGCCGCGGTGGAGGCGGTGATCTCGCGGGTGGCCGAGATGCCGTCCACGCCGGGCATCCGCACGTCCATCAGCACCACGTCCGGCGACGTCGCGCGCACCACGGACACCGCCTCGGCCCCGTCGCCCGCCTCGCCGACCACCCGCAGGTCCGGCGCGGAGTCCACCAGCACCCGG
The DNA here is from genome assembly GCF_042732085.1 of Actinosynnema sp. NPDC059797. Classification (NCBI taxonomy): domain Bacteria; kingdom Bacillati; phylum Actinomycetota; class Actinomycetes; order Pseudonocardiales; family Pseudonocardiaceae; genus Actinosynnema; species Actinosynnema sp. NPDC059797. The sequence goes on along the minus strand of NZ_JBHWIE010000229.1, from coordinate 10,796 downwards.
AAGCTGCCCCGCAGCAGGGCCTGGTCGTCCACGACCACCACGTCGATCACGACAGCGGCACCCGCGCCCGCACCGCGAACCCGCGCCCGGCCAGCGGCCCCGCCGAGAACGTCCCCCCGTACACCGCGACCCGCTCCCTCATCCCGATGAGCCCGTGCCCACCGCCGCCGGCGGCGAGCACCCGCTCGCCGGGCCCGTCGTCCACCACCGAGATCGCCACCTCGCCGTCCGACACCTCCACCGACACCGCGCAGGACGCGGGCGCCGCGTGCTTGACCACGTTGGTCACCGACTCCTGCACGATCCGGTACACGGTCAGGCCGAGCGCGTCGGGCACCGGGCCGTCGACCGACAGGTCCACCTCGACCCCGGCCATGGACGCCCGCGACACCAGCTCCGGCAGGTCGGCCAGGCCGGGCATGGGCGCCAGCTCGGGCGCCGCGTCCTCGGACCGCAGCACGCCCAGCAGCCGCCGCATCTCCACCAGCGTGTCCCGGGACGCCGTCTCGATCACCCGCAGCGCCTCCTGCGCCTCCTCGGGCCGCGCCGGCCCGACGTGGGCCGCGATGCCGGCCTTGACCGCGATCAGGCTCAGGCTGTGCGCCACCACGTCGTGCAGCTCGCGGGCGATGCGCATCCGCTCCTCGGTGACGGCCCGCTCCGCCCGCTCGGCGGCCCGGCGGGCCTCGTAGGAGCGCCGGACCCGCGTGGTGCGGCCCAGCGCCCACGCCGCGCACACCAGCACCGACACGAACGCCACCAGCCCCACGTCCTCGGGCCACGGCTCCGCGACGACCACGACCACCGCCGCCGACGCCAGCGACACGCCCAGCGCCCAGGTCGCGACCCGCCGGGGGCACAGCGCGGCCACCGCGTACATCGCGAACGCCGTGGGCGCGTAGGGCTCCAGCGTGATGTGCGCGAGCGTGGCCGCGCCCTGGGACGCCGCCACGACCGCCAGCACCGGCAGGGGCCACCGGCGGCGCACCGCCAGCGGCGCGCCGACCAGCGCGGCCAGGGCGCAGCCGAGCCAGGGCGGCGCCGAGCTCATCTCGGCGAAGCCCAGGTAGGTCGTGAAGACCACCGCGGCGGCGACGGCGTCCAGCGCGTAGAGGTAGGCCGTCGGCAGCAGGCGCAGCACGCGGGAGGTCACGGCCGGCACGGTATCCGGCGGGCGCGCCCCGGTGCATCGGACCACGGGCCGATCCCGGGGTCCGGACCCCGGTCCGATCCGCCGGGCGCGCCGGTCGAGCACGCTCGGCGACGTGATCGAGACGAGACGGCTGACCAAGCGCTACGGGGCGACCCGGGCGGTGGACGGCCTCACCACGAAGGTCGAACCCGGCCACGTCACGGGCTTCCTCGGCCCGAACGGCGCGGGCAAGTCGACCACCATGCGCATGATCCTCGGCCTGGACCGGCCGACCGGCGGCGAGGCCCTGGTCAACGGCCGCCGCTACGCGGACCTGCGCAGGCCGGCCCACGAGGTGGGCGCGCTGCTGGACGCGGGCGCCGCGCACGGCGGCCGCACCGCGCACAACCACCTGCGGGTGCTGGCCCGGAGCAACGGCATCGGCGACCGGCGCGTCGCGGAGGTGCTGGAGCTGGTGGGCCTGGCGGGCGCGGCGAACCGGCGCGTCGGGGCGCTGTCGCTGGGCATGAGGCAGCGGCTGGGCGTCGCGGTCGCGCTGCTGGGCGACCCCGGGGTGCTGCTGTTCGACGAACCGGTCAACGGCCTCGACCCCGAGGGCATCCGCTGGATCCGCCACCTCATGCGCGACCTGGCCGCCGAGGGCCGCACGGTCCTGGTCTCCAGCCACCTGATGAGCGAGATGGCGCTGACCGCCGACCGGGTGATCGTGATCGGCCGGGGCCGGCTGGTGCTGGAGGCGTCCGTGCGGGAGCTGCGGGCGCGGTTCCAGGAGGACGTGCTGGTGCGCTCGCCCGAGCGGGGCGAGCTGGGCCGGGTGCTGGAGGAGGCCGGCGCGTCGGTCGCCACCGAGGACGGCGCGCTGCTCGTGCGCGGCCTCGGCGCGGCCGACATCGCGGACCTGGCCGCGAGCCGGCGGCTGCCCGTGCACGAGCTGACGCCGCGCAGCGCGTCCCTGGAGGACGCCTACCTCAGGCTCACCGACGACAGCGTCGAGTACCGCGCGAAGGAGACCGCCCGATGACCGACGTGCTGAACGCGGAGCTGCTCAAGCTCCGCTCGGTGCGCTCCACGGCGTACCTGCTGCTGGCGATCGCGCTGACGCTCGCGGTCGGCGTCCTGGTCTCCTCCCTGATGACCGCCGAGTGGGACGCCGCGGCGCCCGAGCGGCAGCGGCAGTTCGACAGCGCGGACCCGACGGTGCCGCTGCTGCCGTTCGGGCAGTTCTGCCTGGGCGTGCTGGGCGCGCTGGCGATCACGGCCGAGCACGGCAGCGGCATGATCCGCCCGGTGCTGGTGGGCGTGCCGCGGCGCGGCAGGCTGCTGGCCGCCAAGACGGCCGTGGTGGCCGCCGTGTCGCTGGTGGTCGCGGCCGTCACGACCCTGCTGGCCTACGCGGCGGGCGAGCTGATCACCGGTGACCGGCCGAAGCCGATCTCGGCGTACGACTCGTTCGGCGAGGCCGTGCCGACCCTGCTGGCGAACACCGCGTCCCTGGTGCTGGTCGCCCTGGTCGGCCTGGGCCTGGGCTTCGTGATCCGGTCCACGGCGGGCACGCTGGTGACGCTGTGCGGGCTGCTGTTCGTGCTGCCGGTGGTGTCCATGCTGCTGCCGCGGAAGTGGGGGGAGCCGCTGTACTCGGTGATGCTGCCGGTGCTGCCGCAGGAGCTGGCGGGCGGCGAGGGCCTGCCGCTGTCGCCGACGGGCGCGGGGCTGGCGATGGTCGCCTACGCGGTGGTGGCGCTGGGCGCGGGCGCGGTGGTGCTGTTCCGCCGGGACGCCTGAGGGGACCGGTGACCGGCGGTCGGGGGAACCGCCGGTTACCGTGTCCGGCGTGCCCGACTTCGCCCTCGGACTCGCCGCCCTCGGCCGTCCCGCCTACATCAACCTCGGCCGTGACGGCGCGCTGCCCGACGGGCGGGACGTCGAGGCCATGCGCGAGCACTGCCACGCCGTGCTGGACGCCGCCTACGCGGCCGGTGTGCGCCGCGTGGACGCCGCCCGCTCGTACGGTCGGGCGGAGGAGTTCCTGGCCGGGTGGCTGGACTCGCGCGGGCACCGCGACGTGCGGGTGTCGAGCAAGTGGGGCTACGCCTACGTCGGCGGGTGGCGCCGGGACGCGGCCACCCACGAGGTGAAGGAGCACTCGCGGGAGCGGTTCGAGGAGCAGTGGGCCGAGACGCGGGAGCTGCTCGGCGCGCACGTCGGCCTGTACCTGGTGCACTCGCTGACCGCGGACAGCCCCCTGTTCGGCGACCTGGACCTGCTGCTCGCGCTGGGCGGGCTGCGCGACTCGGGCGTGCGGCTGGGCTTCTCCACCTCGGGCCCGGAGCAGGCCGGGACCGTGCGGCGGGCGCTGGAGCTGGAGGTCGAGGGCCGCCGGCTGTTCGACGCCGTGCAGTCCACCTGGAACGTGCTGGAGACCTCGGTCGGGCCCGAGCTGGCGCGGGCGGCGGAGGCCGGGGTCGAGGTGTTCGTCAAGGAGGGCCTGGCCAACGGCCGCCTCGCCGTGGAGCCGCCGCCGCGGGTGCGGGAGCTGGCCGAGCGGCACGGCGTCGGCCCGGACGCGGTCGCGCTGGCCGCGGTGCTCGCCCAGCCGTGGGCGGACGTGGTGCTGTCGGGCGCGGCGAGCGCCGGGCAGCTGCGCGCCAACCTGGCGGCCCGCGAGGTGGGGCTGGAGCCGGACGCGCTGGACGGGTTGGCCGAGCCGCCCGAGCGGTACTGGGCTACCCGCGCGGCGCTGGCCTGGGACTGAGCCGCACCGAGCCGGAGTCGAGGTCGACCGGTCCGCGCGGCGGCGCGCCCGACTCCTCGTCCTCGCCGAGCACCAGGGTGGTCCGCCGCTGCTCCAGCTCGACCCGCTTGCCGCCGTGGAACAGGGTGGTGAACTCGTCGAGGGCGGTCGCGCCGAGCACCGGCGGCGCGCCCCGGCGGCGACGGACCCACCGGAGCACCCGTTCGCCCGTCGCCAGCGCCACGAGGAGCACGGCGAGCCCGGGGATCGTCATGGCGAAGACCGCACCCACGTGAACCACTCCCTGATCAAGGCCCGGCCGTCCGGCACGACCGGCCAGTCCGGGTCCTCGGCCAGCGCGCGCACCTCGTCCACGCCCACCCAGCCGCCCCACGCCACCTCTTCGGGCTGGTGGGTGAAGGGGCCGTCGGTGCGCGCCTCGTAAACGTGGGCGACGTAGCGGATGGTTCCCTCGACGAACGGCGCGCGGAACCGGAACGCCGGCGTCGCGGTGACGCCCAGCTCCTCGGCCAGCTCGCGCGCGGCGCACTCGTCGGGCGTCTCGCCCGCCGCGACCACGCCGCCGCACGTGGGGTCGTACAGGCCGGGGTAGACGTCCTTGGTGTCGGTGCGCCGGTGCACGTAGAGCCGTTCGCCGTCGAGCGAGCGGACCACGATCGCCGCGCACGCGTGCCACAGGCCCTCGGCGCGCATCCGGGCCCGCGTCGCGGAGCCGACGGGGTTGCCCTCGGGGTCGACGACCAGAACTCGCTCTTCGATCACCTGGTGATCCTCCTGCGGTCGTACCGGCGCGTGCTACTCCGGGCCGACGCCCGCCGACGACCGCTGTTCCTACCGTCGTGCCGTTCGCGTCACGAGGAGGAGTTGTGCCCAGATCCCTGCGGCTCGCGGTCGCCGAGTTCCGCGACCGGCCCGGCCGCGCCCTGCTGCCCGGTGTCGCCCTGGTCGTCGGTGTCGCCTGCCTGCTGGCCGGGCTGATGCTGAGCGACGCGATGGTCCGCGCCGTCGGCGAGGGCGCGCCCACCGTGCCCGCGGGCGTCGACCTGGTCGTCCGCGCGGAGCCCTACTCGGACGTCTCGCTCGACCAGGCGACCGCCGATCGAGTGGCAGCGGTGCCGGGGGTGACCGAGGTGCGCCAGGTCCGGCAGGTGCGCACCGACCTCCTCCTGGACGGCCGCGCCACCGACCGCCGCGCCACCGCGGACGTGGAGGTCGCGGGCGCGGAGCGGGTGCCGGTGCTGGAGGGCCGCTCGCCCGGCCCGGACGGCGAGATCGCGGTCGACCGCGTCACCGCGCACCAGCACGGGCTCGCGCCCGGCTCGCTGACCAGGCTGGCCGACGCGGCGGGCGACCCGGTCGAGGTGGTGGTCCGGGGCGTCACCAAGCGCGGCGCGGTCGCCGAGGAGCCCGTGCTCGTGGTCGGCGAGGGCCTGGCCGCCCGCCTGGGCCCGTCGACCGTCCTGTCGCTGCACGTCACCGGCGGCGACCGGGCCGCGGTGGCCGCGGCGGCGGGCGAGGGGTTCCGGGTGGACACCGCCGCCCGGGTCGCCGCCGAGCGGCCGAACCAGGACCTGGCCGTCATGCTGCTGCCGTTCAGCATCCTGGCGCTGGCCACCTCCGTGTTCGTCGCCTCCGCCACCTACCGCGCGGTCTACCTCCAGCGGCAGCGGAACACCGCGCTGCTGCGCTGCCTGGGCGCCTTCCGCGGTTCACTCGTCCGGGCGAACTTGATCGAGGCGCTGGTGACGGGCGCGCTCGCGGGCGCGGTGGGCGCGCTCCTCGGCGGCGCGGTGGCGTGGCTGCTGGCCCGGCTGTTCGACGCCACCGGGCTGTCGGTGGTGCTGGGCGCGGTCGAGCTGAGCCCGGCCCCGCTGCCCACCTGGCCCCAGCTGCTGATCGGCGTGGCCACCGCGGCCCTGCTCAGCGGGTTCGCCGCGGTCCGGCCCTCGCTGTCCGCCTCCCTGGTGCCGCCGCTGGCCGCGCTGCGCACGTCCGAGGGCCAGACGCCCGACCTGGCCGTGGTGCGCCGCCGCCGGGTGCTCGGCGTCGTCCTGGTGGCGCTCGCGGCCGGCCTGGGCGCGCTCGGCGTGCTGGCCCAGGGCTCGATGGCGGCGATCTTCCTGGTCCTGTTCTCCGGCATCACCGCCGTGTTCGGCCTGTTCGGCGTGCTGGGCCCGGTCGTGGTGCCCGGCCTGGGCCGGGTCTTCGGCTCGGTCGCGAGCCGCTTCGGGGGCGCGCAGTGGAAGCTGGCCGCGGCCGAGGTGCGGCGGGTCCCGCAGCGGTCGGCGTCGGTGGCCATGCCCCTGCTGCTGGCCGCCGCCATGGTCACGTTCTTCGCCGTCACGGTCGGGTCGGCGCAGCGCATGGAGGAGGAGTTCCAGGACCGGCCGCGACCGGACGCCGTGGTGTCCGACGCGGGCGGTCGCCCGCTCGACGGAGCCGTGGCCGCGGCGGTGGACCGGCCGGAGGTGGCGGGCAGCGTCGTGCTGCACGGCGTCACGGCCGACCAGCGCGACCCGGAGGGCCGGCGGTTCCCGACGCGGGTCGCGGGCGCCGACCCCGGCGAGGTGCGCGCCTACCTGGCGGCGCGGGACGCCCCGGTGGACCTCGGCGCCGGCGAGCTGCTGGTCGCCGACTGGTACGCCGAGCGGTTCGGGGCGCGGGTCGGCGAGCCGCTCACCGTCGACGGGCTGCCCGGTGGCGCGCGCACCGGCCGGGTCGCCGGCACCTTCGACGACGACCTGGTGGACAACTTCGACGTGCTGGTGGCCGACCCGGGCCTCGCGCCGGCGACGCGGGTGCTGGTGGCGTTCGCGCCGGGCGCGGACCCGGCGGCCTACGCGACGGCCGTGGAGGGCGCGCTGGCCGGTTCGCCCACCGTGCTGGTGACCACGAAGGCCGCCCAGGGCGCGCAGGACCAGCGCTACCTCGACCTGGGCATCGTGCTGCTGATGGTGCTGCTGGGGCTGTCCGTGGCGGTCGCGGTGACCGGCATCGGGACGGCGCTGACCATCTCGGTCCAGGAGCGCCGCAAGGAGCTGGCGCTGCGCCGCGCGCTGGGCGTCACCAGGGGCGGCATCCAGGGCGGCGTGGTGGCCGAGGCGGTGCTGTTGTCGCTGGTCGGCGTGCTCGGCGGCGGGCTGTTCGGCCTGGTCTACGCCGAGCTGACGCTGGCCGCCGTGGGGCTGTTCGTGTGGCCCACCGCGGCCGTGGCGCCCCTGGTGCTCGGCGGCGCCGGGGTGGTGGCGCTGGCGGTGCTCGCGGCCCTCGGCCCGGCCCGCACCGCGTCCCGCATCCGACCCGCCGCGGGGCTCGCCGCCGGCTGAAACGTGACCCCGGTCGGCAGCGCCGCGCCGGTGGTTGGTCGTAGGCTGCGGAGTATGCGGCGGATCATGGGAACCGAGGTCGAGTACGGCATCGCGGTGCCGGGCGACGCGACGGCCAACCCGGTGCTCACCTCGACACAGGTGGTGCTGGCGTACGCGGCCGCCGCGGACGTGCCGCGGGCCCGGCGGGCGCGCTGGGACTACGAGGTCGAGTCGCCGCTGCGCGACGCGCGCGGCTTCGACCTCGGCGCGCCCGGCGGCCACCCCGGCGGCGACGGCGACGTGGAGGACCTGGGCGCGGCCAACGTCATCCTCACCAACGGGGCGCGCCTCTACGTCGACCACGCGCACCCGGAGTACTCCGCGCCCGAGGTCACCAACGCGCGCGACGCGGTGATCTGGGACAAGGCGGGCGAGCGGGTGATGGAGGAGGCCGCGATGAAGGCGGCCACCGTGCCCGGCCAGCCGAGGCTCCAGCTCTACAAGAACAACGTCGACGGCAAGGGCGCCAGCTACGGCACCCACGAGAACTACCTGATGCAGCGCAGCACGCCGTTCACGGCGGTGATCGCGGGCCTGACGCCGTTCTTCGTCTCCCGCCAGGTCGTGGTCGGCTCCGGCCGGGTCGGCCTGGGCGCGGCGGGCGAGGAGGCCGGCTACCAGCTGTCCCAGCGCTCGGACTACATCGAGGTCGAGGTCGGCCTGGAGACCACGCTCAAGCGCGGCATCATCAACACCCGCGACGAGCCGCACGCCGACGCGGACAAGTACCGCCGGCTGCACGTCATCATCGGCGACGCGAACCTGGCCGAGTACTCGACCTACCTCAAGGTCGGCACCACCTCGCTCGTGCTGGACATGATCGAGGCCGGCCGCCGGTTCGACGACCTGCGGCTCCAGGACCCGGTGCGGGCGGTGCACCAGATCAGCCACGACCCGACGCTGAAGACCCGCGTCGAGCTGTCCGGCGGGCGCAAGTTCACCGGGCTGGACCTCCAGTTCGCCTACTACGAGCGCGCCTCGGAGTTCGTGGAGAAGGAGGGCTACGGCGACCGCGACGTGCTGCGCGTGTGGGGCGAGGTGCTCGACGCGCTGGCCCGCGACCCGCAGGAGTGCGCCGACCGGCTCGACTGGGTGGCCAAGCTGCGGCTGCTGGAGGGCTACCGGTCCCGCGACGGCCTGGCCTGGGGCTCGCCGCGGCTGTCGCTGGTCGACCTCCAGTACTCCGACGTGCGGCTGGACAAGGGCCTCTACAACCGGCTGGTGGCCCGCGGCTCGATGAAGCGCCTGGTCAGCGAGGAGGAGGTGCGGGCGGCCGTGCTCGCGCCGCCGGAGGACACCCGCGCCTACTTCCGCGGCCGCTGCCTGGAGCGGTACCCGAGCGCGGTGGCCGCCGCGTCGTGGGACTCCGTGATCTTCGACCTGGGACGCGAGTCGCTGGTCCGCATCCCCACCCTGGAGCCGCTGCGCGGGACGAAAGCGCACGTCGGAGCTCTGTTGGAGGCGTCGGAGACGGCCGAGCAGCTCGTGGAGGCGCTCACCAGGGGCTGATCACCGGACCCGAGTGGCGGCGCAAAATGTCGGGCCCACTGGGTAATGTTGAACTCCCAGGGCCGGAATGGCGGGAGGAACGACATGTCCCAGGAACAGGTCCAGCGGCAGGGCGGCGGCGACGGCGACGAGAACGGTGACGGCGCGGCCGCCGCGGGTCAGGAGCGCCGCGAGAAGCTCGGCGAGGACGTCGACGCGATCCTGGACGAGATCGACGACGTGCTGGAGGAGAACGCCGAGGACTTCGTCCGCGCGTACGTGCAAAAGGGCGGCGAGTAGGCCGCAGGCGGGACAGGAGAAGAACGCACACATGGACAACAGCTCGACCGGGCACTACCCGGCCGCGTCGCTGCCCCCGGCCTACCTCAGGCCGGGGTCTTCGTCGTTCACCGACTTCCTCCGCGCGCAGGCGCCCGAACTGCTGCCCGCCGGCCGGAGCCTGCCCGAGGGCGGCACCGTCGAGGCGCCGCACGGCACCACGATCGTGGCGCTGACCTACAAGGGCGGGGTGGTGATCGCGGGCGACCGGCGCGCCACGATGGGCAACGTCATCTCCCAGCGCAACATGAAGAAGGTGTTCATCACCGACGACTACTCGGCGGTGGGCATCGCGGGCACGGCGGGCATCGCGGTCGAGATCGTCCGGCTCTACGCGGTCGAGCTGCGGCACTACGAGAAGATCGAGGGCGTCTCGCTCTCGCTGGACGGCAAGGCCAACCGCCTGTCGGCGATGATCAAGGGCAACCTGGACGCGGCCATGGCGGGCCTGGCGGTGGTGCCGCTGCTCGCGGGCTACGACCCCGAGGCGCCCGACCCGGACCGCGCGGGCCGCATCATCTCCTACGACGTGACCGGCGGCCGGTTCGAGGACGGCCAGGGCTACCAGGCCGTGGGTTCGGGTTCGCTGTTCGCGAAGTCGGCGCTGAAGAAGCTGTACGACCCGGACGCGGACGCGGAGGCGGCCGCGCGGGTCGCCGTCGAGGCCCTGTACGACGCGGCGGACGACGACTCGGCCACCGGTGGCCCGGACCTGATGCGCCGGATCTACCCCATCGTCGTGACGATCTCGGCCGAGGGCGCCGTGCACCTGCCCGAGGACCGGATCGAGGCGCTGGCCGAGTCCGTCGTCGAGGGCCGACGGACCAGCCCGACGGGCTGACGGCCGTGCGCCAGCCAACCCCGACCCCCGCCACCCCACCACGGGAGCTTCACCAGTGACGATGCCGTTGTACGCCTCGCCCGAGCAGATCCTGCGCGACCGCTCGGAGTACGCCCGGAAGGGCATCGCCCGCGGCCGGAGCGTCGTCGTGCTCCGGTACGCCGACGGCGTGCTGTTCGTTGCCGAGAACCCGTCCAGCACCCTGCACAAGGTGTCGGAGATCTACGACCGCATCGGCTTCGCCGCGGTCGGCCGGTACAGCGAGTTCGAGAACCTGCGGCAGGCGGGCATCCGGTTCGCCGACATCCGCGGCTACCAGAACGACCCGCGCGACGTGACCGGCAGGTCCCTGGCCAACGTGTACGCCCAGACCCTGGGCTCGATCTTCACCGAGCAGATCAAGCCCCTGGAGGTCGAGATCTGCGTGGCCGAGGTCGGGCACACGCCGGAGCACGACACCCTGTACCGCCTCACCTACGACGGTTCGATCGTGGAGGAGCCGCAGCACGCGGTGATGGGCGGCCAGGCCGAGGCGACGGGCAACGCCCTGAAGGAGGCCTACGCCGAGGGCCTGTCCCTGGCCGAGGCGGTGCGGGTGGCCGTGAAGGCCCTGAGCGCCGGGTCGGCCAGCACGGGCAACGGCAAGGAGCAGCTGGAGGGCTCCAAGCTGGAGGTGGCGGTCCTGGAGCGCCACCGGCCGCGCCGGGCGTTCCGCCGCATCACGGGCGCCGCCCTGGCGGCCCTGCTGCCGGGCGAGCCGGAGCCGGCCGAGCCGGCCGCCGACGCGGACGCGGAGAAGAAGCCGGTCACCGACGTGAACCTGCCGCCGAACGACGACGAGGCGTAGGGAACGCT
>NZ_JBHWIE010000228.1:0-11914 GCF_042732085.1 Actinosynnema sp. NPDC059797 | reverse complement strand
GCAACCACCCTTGTCAAGGGGTCCGCGAAAAGCGTGCGGACCCCTTGACAAGCGCGGTAGGGCTGCGCCCAGGCCATACGGGAGAGGACGAGCGCAACTCCCCGTTTGACGCTGCGCTAACCCACCACCACCCGCGTGTCCTCCACTCAAACACCGCGTGTCGTCCACTCAGACATCGCGAGTCGTACGTTCAGGCACGGTGAGTCGTACGTTCAGGACGCGTGAGTCGTACGTTCAGAGCGCGCGAGTCGTACGTTGAGGGCGGGTGAGTTTGATGTTCGGCGCGCGTGTCATGCGTTCAGGGCGCGCGTGTCATGCGTTCAGAGCGCGCGTGTCATGCGTTCAGGACCGGTGTGTTGTGCGGTCGCGCTTGGGTCAGAGGACGGTCACTGCTTCGTCGTACGCCAGGCGCGGGTTGCGGGGGCGGAAGCCTGCTTCGTCCGGGTGGCCGATGTTCACCACCACCAGGGGTACCTGGTTGGTTCCGGCGAAGAACTCCTGGCGCACGCCCTCGGCGTCGAAGCCCGTCATCGGGCCCGCTGCCAGGCCCGCCGCGCGCACGCCCACGATGAAGTAGCCGGCCTGGAGCGTGGCGTTGGTCTTGGCCACCTCGGTGCGGCGGGTGTCGTCGGCGAACGCGTCCTTCGCGCCCTTCGCGTGCGGGAAGGTCACTGACAGGCGCTCGTGGAAGTCGGTGTCGGCGGCCAGGACCGCGACCACGGGGGCCGAGCGGGTTTTGGGGCGGTTGCCTTCCGCCATGTGGGGGGGCCAGGCGTTCCTTCGCCTCTTCCGAGCGGAGGAACAGCACGCGCAGCGGTTGGCTGTTCATCGCCGTCGGGGCCCACTTCACCAGGTCGTACACGGTGCACAGGTGGTCGTCCGTCACCGGTTCGGCGGTGAACGCGTTGGCGGTGCGCGCCTCGCGGAAGAGCAGGTCCTGGGCCTCGGGGGCGAGTGCCGCGGTCATGGTGTTCCCTTCGGTTGTCCCGCAGGCGGGTGCACGCGGGACAACCTCGAGGAAACTCGAACTATTTCGTGCCGTGCTTCACAGGTTCGGGTACAGCGGGTGCTTGGCCGCCAGCACGTCCACGCGCGCCCGCAGCTCCGCCAGGTCCGGCGACGGCTGGAGGGCGGCCGCGATGACGTCGGCCACTTCGGTGAAGTCCGCCGCGCCGAAGCCGCGCGTGGCCAGGGCGGGCGTGCCGATGCGCAGGCCGGAGGTGACCATCGGGGGGCGGGGGTCGTTCGGCACCGCGTTGCGGTTGACCGTGATGCCGACCTCGTGCAGCCGGTCCTCGGCCTGCTTGCCGTCCAGTTCGGACGCCACCAGGTCGACCAGCACCAGGTGCACGTCCGTGCCGCCGGTGAGGACCTTCACGCCGGCGGCGGCCGCGTCGGGCTGCGCCAGGCGGTCGGCGAGGATCTTCGCGCCCTCGACCGTGCGGCGCTGGCGGTCGGCGAACTCCGGTGACGCGGCGTGCTTGAACGCCACCGCCTTGCCCGCGATCACGTGCTCCAGCGGGCCGCCCTGCTGGCCGGGGAACACGGCCGAGTTGATCTTCTTGGCGAGGTCGGCCTCGTTGGTCAGGATCACGCCGCCGCGGGGGCCGCCCAGCGTCTTGTGCGTGGTGGTGGTCACCACGTGCGCGTGCGGCACGGGGCTGGGGTGCAGGCCCGCCGCGACCAGGCCGGCGAAGTGCGCCATGTCCACCATCAGGTAGGCCTCGACCGAGTCCGCGATGCGGCGGAACTCGGCGAAGTCCAACTGGCGCGGGTAGGCCGACCAGCCGGCCACGATCAGCTTGGGCCGGTGCTCCTGCGCCAGCCGCTCGACCTCCGCCATGTCGACGCGGCCGTCGGCGTCCGACACGTGGTAGGGCACCACGTTGTAGAGCTTGCCGGAGAAGTTGATCCTCATGCCGTGCGTGAGGTGGCCGCCGTGGGCCAGGTCGAGGCCCAGGATCGTGTCGCCGGGCTGGAGCAGGGCGAACATCGCGCACGCGTTGGCCTGCGCGCCCGAGTGCGGCTGCACGTTGGCGAAGCCCGCGCCGAACAGCGCCTTGACCCGCTCGATGGCCAGCCGCTCGATCACGTCGACGTTCTCGCAGCCGCCGTAGTACCGGCGGCCCGGGTAGCCCTCGGCGTACTTGTTGGTCAGCACCGAACCCTGCGCCTGGAGCACCGACACCGGCGTGAAGTTCTCGGAGGCGATCATCTCCAGCGTGCTCTGCTGCCGGTGCAGCTCGGCGGCGACCGCGTCCGCGACCTCCGGGTCGAACTCCGCGAGGGAGGTGTTGAAGTGCTCGGACATGGGGATCTCTCCTGGGGTCAGCTGGTTCGCTTGTAGAACGGCAGGGCGACGACTTCCACCGGCTCGCGCTTGCCCCGGACGTCGACGAACAGCGGCGTGCCCGGCCGGGTGTGGTCGACGGCCACGTAGGCCATGGCCACCGAGTAGCCCAGCGTCGGCGACAGGGCGCCGCTGGTGACCTCGCCGATCGGGTCGCCCGCCGCGTCCAGCACCGGGTACCCGTGCCGCGGCGCGCGGCGCGAGGTGGTCTTGAGGCCGACCAGGGCGGTGTCCACGCCCCGCTCGGCGACGGCGGCCAGCGCGTCGCGGCCGACGAAGTCGCCCGGCTTGTCGAGCTTGACCACCCGGCCCAGGTTCGCGTGGAACGGCGTGCGGTCGCGGCCCAGCTCGTTGCCGTACAGCGGCATGCCCGCCTCCAGCCGCAGCGTGTCGCGGCAGCCGAGGCCGGCGGGCTTCAGGTCGTGCGGCGCGCCCGCCTCCAGCAGCGCCCGCCACACGTGGGCGGCGTCGGCCGGCGCGGTGAACAGCTCGAAGCCGTCCTCGCCGGTGTAGCCGGTGCGGGCCAGCAGCACGGGCTTGCCGGCCACCTCGGTCGGGTAGGAGGCGTAGTACTTGACCGCCGACAGGTCGGTCGGGGTGAGGCCGGCGAGGATCGCCGTGGAGTTCGGGCCCTGCACGGCCAGCAGCGCGTAGTCGGTCGAGCGGTCCTCGACGGCGGTGTCGAAGCCCGCGGCCCGCTCCACCAGCGCCTCGTGCACGACGGCCGCGTTGGAGGCGTTCGCCACGACCAGGTACTCCTGGTCGCCCAGCCGGTAGACGATCAGGTCGTCGACCACGCCGCCGTCGGCCTCGCAGATCATGGTGTAGCGGGCGCGGCCGACGCCGATCGCGGAGGCGTGCCCGACCAGGGCGTGGTCCAGGGCGGCGCCCGCCTCCGGCCCGGTGAGCACGATCTCACCCATGTGGGTCAGGTCGAACAGGCCCGCCGACGTGCGCACCGCGCGGTGCTCGGCCAGCTCGCTGTCGTAGCGCAGCGGCATCCGCCAGCCCGCGAAGTCGGTGAACATGGCGCCCAGGGCCTCGTGCTCGGCGTGCAGGGGCGTGCGGCGGCTTTCCATCAGGCGCGGTCCTCCCGGGGTGCGGACATGCCGGTAGCGCCGACCGGTCGGGTCGGCGGGCACGTGTGAAGGATGACACGGTCCATCGGAGACTCCTCGTCTGAGTGAGCCTCCCCCTCTGTCATGAGCCTGAGAGCTTCACCGCTGGTGAGCGGCTTGCACCGTGGGCGAGGCGCGCCGGGCGCCTGCTTTCCAGAGTTGCCTTCGTCGGCGGTAGCTGTGCCTGAGAGATTCCGGGGAGGGGTTGCTCCTTCGGCGCCCCAGCTCGCCTGGGGACTCTCCCGCGCGACGTCGACGGCCGTGTTCAGTTGGTACCGCCAGACGCTAGGCGGGCCGGGCGGCCCGGTCAACCCTGGTCACAGGGCCTTGCCGGTCCGGAGGTTCGCCACGACCTTGCGCTCGGCGTAGAACGACACGAACGGGATCGTGCCGGCGATCAGCACCAGGGCCGTGCCCTTGATCGACCAGCGGGCCTTGAGCGCCAGGTCGACGGTCAGCACCAGGTAGACCGCGTAGAGGAAGCCGTGCACGGGGCCGACGATCCGCATCATGGTCTCGTTGTCGCCCACGTACTTGGCGAACATGGCGGCCACGAGCAGCAGCAGGCCGACACCGACCACGTAAGCCATGAACCGGAACCTGGTCAACGCGCCGTCCATCGCCCTACCTTCGCCTCACCGCTGGTCCCGCGCGTGCAACTCGGCGAGCATGCGGTTGTAGGCCGCCAGCTCGTCGTCCTCGTCGTCGTGCGCTCTCCTGACGGGCTCAACCGTAACCACCCGCCCGACCGGCTCGACCACCGGCTCCTCGGGCGGGCCGGCGGCGGCCTCGGCCTTGCGCTGGGCGTCCAGCTTGCGGATGCGCCACACCATGAAGGCGGGGAAGAGGCCGAACAGGGGCCACTGGAAGACGTAGCCGAGGTTCTGGAACGTGCCGCCGGCCTGGGAGAACCGCGCCCACTGCCAGTAGGCGAGGCCGCAGCACACGATCAGGGAGAGCACGCAGACCAGCGCGATGGCGGTCCGCTTGGGGGTGATGAGGCCCGGCACGGCTCCAGGGTACTTCGCGCGCCGAGCAGGTCGAACGGTCGGGTTTGCCGGGTTCGGGGTCTTCCCGCTCGGAGCAGGTCGCGGTGGCGTCCCCGGCACCCCCTCGGGCGAGGGCTCCTCCGCAGGAGCCCACCCCTCGGGCATGGGCTCCCGACCACAGGAGCCCGCCCCTCTCGTTTCCGGACTAGGCCACGCCGTCCCGGCGTTGCCTCTGCAACCTGGCCACGCACCAGGCCGCCGCACTGCCCCGACGCAGGTGCTGGAGCACCGTCATCGGCCCGAGCCGACGACCGAGGTCGGCGGGCGTGAGCCCGGCCGCCCGGTAGTCCAGAGCGCGCTGGTCCAGCGGGCTGATGCCCGCGTCCCACCACTGCTCCGCCTCGGACAGGTCGCCCACCAGCTGCCAGTAGCTGGCGGCGGCCGCGAGCAGGCCCTCGGGCACCTCGGGCGCCCGCTTCCGCATCGCCGCCACGTAGGCGGGGTCAGCGGACTCGACCCGCACCAGACCGCGGTGACCACCAGTCGCCCGCTGCACGGGGATACCGGGGGACGGCGGGGCTTCCGCGAGCCACGCGTCCTTGATCCGGTTCACCTCCTGCAGCTCGGCGTCGTCCGAGCGCTCGGCCGCCCACTGCCTCAGCAGCTCGTCGACTCCGGAGTCCTCGACCATTCTGCCTCCTCGTCGGTCGAAGATCAGCCAATGCAGCGCACCGTATTAGCGGGTACCGACAACCGCTAGACCCCGGTTTGTCAAAAACCCTGTTACCAGCGCGTTATAGCCCTCATTCCACCCGTACGGTCCAACGATGGAGGCCCGTTGTCACGGATCGTGACCGCATTGAGCGGAGTCCGCCGGACCCCGCGCGCAGGGGGCCCGGCGGCTACGCGAAGAGGCTGCGGACGAAGGTGATGATCGACTGCGCGGCCTGCTCCAGCCACCCCAGGGCCGTGTGCACCGCTTCGGCCGACTCGTTCGGCTGGGTGATCAGGAGGAACAGCACCAGCGCGACCGCCGCCAGCGTCACCACCTTCTTGACGTTCACTGATCGGTCTCCGTCCGTTCACGGGGCAGGGGCAGGCGGGCGCCGTGCCCGCCGCGTCACCCGACATGGTCCCCCATTCACCCGGATGACGAACGCGGAACCCGCCGTCATCCCCCGGGCGGCGGCCTGGACGACCACGCAGGCGTGCACCACCCCCGCCTGTTGTCACCCGAACGGACTATCAAGGGGACCTGCGGTCCCGCCGATCACCTAGGTACGGGCACTCGCCCACCCCCCATGGCACGAACCCCGGAGTTGAGCGACACCATCACGTCCGTACTGCTCATCACCTGTTTGCGGCGGGTCGCGCACCTAGCGTGACAAAGCCCGATGTCGGCCGCCGATATTTTTCACCACCTCTTCAGGTGATTTTTCGCGCCCATTCACGTTCACCGGACGACCCGGAACACCCGGACCGACCGGAACGCGCCACCGGGAACTCGCCGACCGGAACTCACCGGCCGGAACCACCCTGCGGGGTGAACTCCTGAACCGCCCGGTCGAATGAACGACCCCGCCGCGTCGAACGGACGGTGGCGAGGAGTCGAACGCCCGAACCCCGACCGGTCGAACGCCCGGCCCGGGGGGTCGAACGGCGCTCAGCCCACACGGCGCTCAGCCCACCACGCCGGCCCGCCGCAGCTCGGCCACCTCGTCCTCCCCCAGCCCCAGCTCCGCCAGCACCTCAGCCGTGTGCTCGCCCACCGCGGGCGGCGGCGCGGGCACGTCCGCCGGCGTCCGGTCGAACCGCGGCGCGGGCGCGGGCTGCGCCACCCCGCCCACCTCGACGAACGCGCCGCGCTCCGCGTTGTGCCCGTGCCCCGGCGCCTCGCCGGGCGCCAGCACCGGCGCCAGGCACGCGTCGGTGCCCTCCGCCAGCGCCGCCCACTCGTCCCGCGTCCGCGTGGCCACCGCCGCCGCGATCCGGGCCCTCAGCTCGGGCCAGTTCGCCGGGTCGTGCCTGCTCGGCACGTCCTCCCCGGCCAGCCCGAGCACGGTCAGCAGCTCCGCGTAGAACTTCTCCTCCAGCGCGCCGACGCTGACGTACTTGCCGTCCGCCGCCTCGTACACGTCGTAGAACGGCGCGCCGCCGTCCAGCAGGTTCTCGCCCCGGCCGCCCGGCCACGCCCCCGCCGCCGACATGCCGTGCAGGAACGTGGTCAGCAGCGCCGCGCCGTCGACCATCGCCGCGTCCACGACCTGCCCCCGCCCGGACCGCTCCCGCTCGTACAGCGCGGCCAGCAGCCCGAGCGCCAGCAGCAGCCCGCCGCCGCCGAAGTCGCCGACGACGTTCAGCGGCACGGTCGGCGGCGCGCCCGCCCGGCCGATCGGCTCCAGCGCGCCGGCCACCGCGATGTAGTTGATGTCGTGCCCCGCCCGGTCGGCCAGCGGACCGGTCTGCCCCCACCCGGTCATCCGCCCGTAGACCAGGCGCGGGTTGCGGGCCAGGCACTGCGCGGGCCCGATCCCCAGCCGCTCGGTCACCCCCGGCCGGAAGCCCTCGACCAGCACGTCCGACCGCGCGACCAGCCGGAGCACCAGTTCGACGCCCTCCGGGCGGCGGATGTCCACGCCGATCGACCGGCGCCCGCGCCCGAGCACGTCGCCGGGCACCGCCGCGCCGCCGCCGACGCGGTCGACCCTGGTCACGGACGCGCCCAGGTCCGCGAGCACCATGCAGCCGAACGGCGCGGGCGCCAGCCCGGCCAGCTCGACGACCTCCAGCCCCTCCAGCGGCCCGGCCATCTAGAGGGACCTCGCGATGATTTCCTTCATGATCTCGTTCGTGCCCCCGTAGATCTTCTGCACGCGCGCGTCCGCCCACGCGCGCGCGATGGGGTACTCCGTCATGTAGCCGTAGCCGCCGAAGAGCTGGACGCACTCGTCGACCACCCGGCACAGGCGCTCGGTCGCCCACCACTTGGCCATCGCCGCCGTGGGCACGTCCAGCCGCCCGGCCAGGTGCTCGGTGACGCACTCGTCGACGAACGCCCTGGTCACGCGCGCCTCGGTGGCGCACTCGGCCAGCGTGAACCGGGTGTTCTGGAACTTGATCAGCTCCCGCCCGAACGCCGTCCGCTCCTTGACGTAGGACAGGGTCAGGTCGACCGCCGCCTCGATGCCCGCGACGGACGCCACCGCGATGATCAGCCGCTCCTGCGGTAGCTGCTGCATGAGCTGGATGAACCCCTGGCCCTCGCCGGTGCCCAGCAGGTTCGCGGCGGGCACCCGGACGTCGTCGAAGAACAGCTCGGCGGTGTCCTGCCCCTTCATGCCGACCTTGTCCAGCACGCGGCCGCGGCGGAAGCCGGGCGCGTCCGCGGTCTCCACGACCAGCAGCGAGATGCCCGTGGCGCCCTGCGCGGGGTCGGTCTTGGCGACCACGACCACCAGGTCGGCCTGCGCGCCGTTGGTGATGAAGGTCTTGGAGCCGGTGAGCACGTACTCGTCGCCGCGCCGCAGCGCCCGCGTCCTGACGTTCTGGAGGTCGGACCCGCCGCCGGGCTCGGACATGGCGATCGCGCCCACGTACTCGCCGGAGGCGAGCTTGGGCAGCCAGCGGTGCTTCTGCTCCTCGGTGCCGTAGGCGAGGACGTAGTGGGCGACGATGCCGCTGTGCACGCTGTTGCCCCACGAGCTGTCGCCGGCCCGCGCCTGCTCCTCCAGCAGCACCGCCTCGTGCGCGAAGGTGCCGCCACCGCCGCCGTACTCCTCCGGGATCGACAGGCACAGCAGGCCCACCTCGCCCGCCTTGGTCCAGAACTCCCGGTCCACCTGCTTCTGCGCGGCCCAGCGCTCCTGGTGGGGGACGGCCTCCTTGGCGAGGAACGCGCGGGCCAGGTCGCGGAGCTGGTCCAGGTCCTCGGTCATCCACGGCGAACGGCGAGTCGGCATGGTGTCGACGGTGCCACCGGCGGGGCGGGGCCGCCATGACCGGGACGCGCCACTCGGGCGGCCGATCGTGAGCGCAATTGTCAGGCCGGCGCACCGGACCGGGTGAGAGGTCACACCGTCGAG
Organism: Actinosynnema sp. NPDC059797; assembly: GCF_042732085.1. Taxonomy (NCBI): domain Bacteria; kingdom Bacillati; phylum Actinomycetota; class Actinomycetes; order Pseudonocardiales; family Pseudonocardiaceae; genus Actinosynnema; species Actinosynnema sp. NPDC059797. Next base: position 3,375 of record NZ_JBHWIE010000228.1, on the reverse strand, counting down.
GGACGGGGTGAGCTAATAAGTCACCTGCCGCGGTCATGGGCGGGGGCCGTCGCGGACCCTACCGTGGGGTGCATGAGCGAAGCCTTGATCTTCGACGCGGTGCGCACACCGCGGGGCAGGGGAAAGCGCGGTTCGCTGCACTCCGTCAAGCCGATCACCCTGGCCTCCGGGGTGCTAGCGGCGCTGGCGCGGCGCAACGACCTGGACACCTCGGCCGTGGACGACGTGGTGTTCGGCGTGGTGTCGCCGGTCGGCGAGCAGGGCGCGGACATCGCGCGCACGGCCGTGCTCGCGGCGGGTTGGGACCTGCGGCCCGCGGGGGTGCAGCTCAACCGGTTCTGCGCGTCGGGCCTGGAGTCGGTGAACCTGGCGGCGGCGAAGGTGGCGTCCGGGTTCGAGGACCTGGTGGTCGCGGGCGGCGTCGAGTCGATGTCGCGGGTGCCGATGGGCTCCGACGGCGGCGCGTGGATGGCCGACCCCGAGACGAACCTGGCGACCAACTTCGTGCCGCAGGGCGTGAGCGCGGACCTGATCGCCACGCTGGAGGGTTTCACCCGCGAGCACGTGGACGCCTACGCGCTGCGCTCGCACCAGCGGGCGACGCTGGCGCGGGACAAGGGCTGGTTCGAGAAGTCCCTGGTCCCGGTGGTCGACCGGAACGGCGTGGTGGTCCTCGACCACGACGAGGCGATCCGCCCGGAGACCACGATGGAGGGACTGGCCAAGCTCAAGCCGTCCTTCGCCTTCCACGGCGACCTGGGCTTCGACGCCGTGGCCATCGACCGCTACCCCACCGTCGAGCGCATCGACCACGTCCACACGCCGGGCAACTCGTCGCAGATCGTGGACGGCGCGGCGGCGATGCTGATCGGCAGCGCCCGGATCGGCCGCGAGCTGGGCCTGACGCCCCGCGCGCGGATCACCGCCACGGCGGTCGTCGGCACCGAGCCCACGATCATGCTCACCGGTCCCGCGCCCGCCGCCCGCAAGGCGCTGGAGAAGGCGCGGCTGACCGTCGAGGACATCGACCTGTTCGAGATCAACGAGGCGTTCTCGTCGGTGGTGCTGAGGTTCCAGCGCGAGCTGGACCTGCCCGACGAGAAGGTCAACGTCAACGGCGGCGCGATCGCGCTGGGCCACCCCCTCGGCGCGACCGGCTGCATGATCCTCGGCACCCTGCTCGACGAGCTGGAGCGCCGGGACCTGCGCCGGGGGCTGGCCACCCTGTGCGTGGGCGGCGGCATGGGCATCGCGACGATCATCGAGAGGGTGTAGATGACCATCCACTTCGAGCGGGACGGCGAGGGGATCGTCACGCTCACCATGGACATGTCGGGCTCGGCGAACGTGATGAACGCCGAGTACCACCGGGCGATGGGCGAGGCGGTCGCGCGGCTGGAGGCCGAGCGCGACGACATCACCGGCGTCGTGCTGACCTCGGCGAAGAAGACCTTCTTCGCGGGCGGCGACCTGAACCTGCTCGTCCGGGTCACCCCCGACAACGCCGCCGAGGCGCTCGGGTTCCTGGAGGACGTCAAGGGCCAGCTGCGGCGCCTGGAGCGGCTGGGCAGGCCCGTCGTGGCGGCGATCAACGGCGCCGCGCTCGGCGGCGGGTTCGAGATCGCGCTGGCCTGCCACCACCGGGTGGTGCTGGACGACGACCGGATCAAGCTCGGCCTGCCCGAGGCGACGCTGGGGCTGCTGCCCGGCGGTGGCGGCGTGACGCGCATGGTGCGGCTGCTGGGCGTGCAGCCGGCGCTGCCGCTGCTGATGGAGGGCCGGCAGCTGCGGCCCGCGCGGGCGCTCCAGGCCGGGATGGTGCACGAGCTGGCCGCCACGCGCGAGGAGCTCGTCGAGAAGGCGCGGGCGTGGATCAAGGCCAACCCCGAGCCCGTGCAGCCGTGGGACCGGCCCGGGTACGCCGTGCCCGACGTGCGGGTCGGCGACCCCGCCCTGTACGGGCTGCTGTCCGCCGCGCCGGCCGTGCTGCGGAAGAAGACGCACGGCGCGTTCCCGGCGCCGGAGAAGATCCTGGCCGCGGCCGTCGAGGGCGCGCTGGTGGACTTCGACACGGCGCTCCAGGTGGAGGGCCGGTACTTCGTCGAGCTGGTCACCGGCCAGGTCGCCAAGAACATGATCACCACGTTCTGGTTCCAGCTCAACGAGATCACCGCGGGCGGGTCCCGCCCCGAGGGCGTCGCGCGGTCGGAGGTGACCAGGGTCGGCGTGCTCGGCGCGGGCATGATGGGCGCGGGCATCGCCGAGGTCAGCGCCAAGGCCGGCATCGAGGTCGTGCTCAAGGACGTGACGCTGGAGGCGGCCCGGAAGGGCGCCGGCGACACCCCCGGCATCACGCCCACCGACTCCGACGCCGACCTGGCGGGCTGCGACCTGGTCATCGAGGCGGTCTTCGAGAACCGCGAGCTGAAGAACCGGGTGCTGGCCTCGGCCGAGGCGGCGGCCCTGCCGGACGCGGTGATCGCGTCCAACACCTCCACGCTGCCGATCACCGGCCTGGCGTCGGCCGTCCAGGACCCGACGAGGTTCATCGGCCTGCACTTCTTCTCGCCGGTGCCGAAGATGCGGCTGGTGGAGATCATCCGCGGCGAGAAGACCTCGGACGAGACCCTGGCGCGCGCGTTCGACTACGTGCTCCGGATCGGCAAGACCCCGATCGTGGTCAACGACAGCCGCGGCTTCTACACCTCGCGGACCTTCGGCACCTACGTCACCGAGGCCGTGTCGATGGTGGCCGAGGGCGTGTCGCCGGCGCTGGTCGAGAACGTGGCCAGGCGCGCGGGCATGGCCGTGGGCCCGCTGGCGGTGTCCGACGAGGTGACGCTGACGCTGCCGCTCAAGATCCGGGACCAGGCGCTGGCCGACGACCCGGCCGGTGCGGGGGCGCTCGGCGACCACCCGGCGTTCGCGGTGCTGGAGGAGCTGGTGGCCGAGGGCCGGACCGGCAAGTCCGGCGGGGCCGGGTTCTACGAGTACCCCGAGGGCGGGAAGAAGTTCCTGTGGCCGGGGCTCCAGCGCTACGCCAGGGCCGAGGCGGGCGTGACCGAGCGGGACGTCGAGGACCGGCTGCTGTTCATCCAGTCGCTGGAGACGATCCGGTGCCTGGACGAGGGCGTGCTGACCTCGGTGGGCGACGCGAACGTCGGCAGCGTCCTCGGGTTCGGGTTCGCCCCGTGGAGCGGCGGCACGCTGCAGTTCGTCAACTCGTACGGGCTGCGCGAGTTCGTCGAGCGGGCGGACTACCTGGCCGACACCTACGGCGAGCGCTTCCGCCCGCCGACGTCGCTGCGCGAGCGCGCGGCGCGCGGCGAGGCGTTCTAGGTCACGTGCCGGGTGTGGCAGCCGGCCGCCCCCCCC
>NZ_JBHWIE010000227.1:0-11979 GCF_042732085.1 Actinosynnema sp. NPDC059797 | reverse complement strand
GCGGCGGCCTCCCGAGCCCGCGGGGGTGGGGGGGGGTGGCGTCCCCCCCCCCCCCCCGGTTCCGCGCGCCCGTCAGCGCTCCGGGGGTTCCGCGGTGTGCCAGTCCGTCAGCTCCTCGTACGCGCGGGCCGCCGCGAGGAGGTCCAAATCCGAGCCGCGCGGGCCGACCCACTGCAGCCCCACCGGCAGCCCGTTCGCGAAACCCGCCGGCTGGCTCACCGCCGGCAGGCCGGACAGGCTCAGCGGGATGGTCAGGCTGCCCGCCCGCATCTCCAGCGGCGGCAGTTCCGCCGGCGCGCACGCGGTGAACGGCACGGTCGGCGAGACGAGCAGCCGCAGCCCGTGCCCGGCGAGCAGCGCGTCCCAGGCGCGGCCGATCTCCCCCACCGCGTTCCGCGCCGCCGCGAGCGTCCGCTGGTCCATGCCGTTGCCCGCGGCGACCGCGCCGAGGATGGCGGGGTTGTGGTCCAGCAGGCCGCGGGCGGCGTTGGCCCGGTGGCCCTCAGCCACCTCGCGCAGCGCCACGCCGCCGTAGGCGAGGCCGACGAGGTCCCGCGCGGGCGCGGTCACCTCGACCAGTCGCGCGCCCGCGCGTTCGAGCAGGCCGATCGCCTCGGCCACCACGTCCCGCACCTCGTCGTCCGACTCGGCCAGCCAGTCGGTCAGCACGCCGATCCGGACGCCCGCCAGGTCGAGCGCCCGGAAGTCCGAAGTGGACGGGAGGCCCGCGAGGCAGCGGAACAGCAGCTCGGTGTCGTCGGCGGTCCGCGCGATCGGGCCCACCCGGTCCAGGGTCGGCGACGCGGGCCACACTCCGTCGTGCGGCACCTGGTCCCCGGTCGGGCGCAGGCCGACCACGCCGCAGAACGCCGCCGGGATGCGGATCGAGCCGCCGGTGTCCGAACCGACCGACGCGGCGCACTCGCGCGCCGCCACGGCCGCCGCCGACCCGCCGCTGGAACCGCCGGCCACCCGGTTCGGGTCCCACGGGTTGGCGGTCGGCGCGCACGCGATGCCCACGGCGAACTCCTGGGTGGTGTTCTTGCCGAAGACCACCGCGCCCGCCTCGCGCAACCGGCGCACCACCGCCGCGTCCCGCACGGGGTGGACGTCGGGCCACACCGGCGAGCCGTACCTGGTCGGCATGTCCGCGGTGTCCACGATGTCCTTCACCCCGACCGGCACGCCGTGCAGCGGGCCGCGCCGGCGGCCGGCCGCCACCTCGTCGGCGGCCTGCTTCGCCTGCCTCCGCACGAGTTCCGGGTCCAGGTGGGCGAACGCGCGCACGACGGGCTCGGACCGCTCGGCGCGCTCCAGGAACGCCTCGGCCAGCTCGACGGGCGACAGCGTGCCCGACGCCACCGCGTCGGCCAGCTCGCGGACGGTCCACGAGGTGATCGGGCGATCGGCCATGTGCGCATCTCCTCTGACGAGCAAGACGCGGTGTTCTCGCGGCCGGTGTCGGGTAGCCTGAAAACGTTGCGCGTCAACGGGAACGGGGATCTTCATGATACGTGTGGTCATCGGCAAGCCCGGTCTGGACGGGCACGACCGGGGGGCGAAGGTGGTGGCGCGGGCGTTGCGCGACGCCGGGGTCGAGGTCATCTACACCGGCCTGCACGTCACCGCCGAGCAGATCGTGCGCACGGCGGTGCAGGAGGACGCCGACGGCATCGGCCTGTCGGTCCTGTCGGGCGCTCACCTCGTCCTGTTCCCCCGCGTGGTCGAGCTGCTCGCGCGGGAGGGCGCCTCGGACGTCGTGGTGTTCGGCGGCGGGATCATCCCGGAGGAGGACATCCCCGTCCTGCGGGCGGCGGGCGTGGCCGAGGTGTTCACCCCGGGCACGCCCGTCGACGCCATCGTGGACTGGGTGCGCGAGACGTTCTCCGGCGACCGGAGGCGCGTCACGGCGTAGCGACCCGGGACGCGCTCGTCCGCAGGAACGACAACACCTCCTCGCGGCCGGGCGCGTCCCGCAGGTAGAAGTGACCGCCGGGCAGCACGGTAACCTCGCACCCCGCGGTGGTGTGCCGCGCCCAGGCGGCGAGGCGGTCCTCGGTGATGTCGTCGTCCCGACCGCCGAACACGCGCAGCGGCACGTCCAGCGGCGGCCGGGTCTCGTAGCGGTAGGTCTCGTAGACCTTGAAGTCCGCCCGGTAGGCGGGCAGCACCGCGGCCAGCAGGTCCGGGTCGCCCGCCACGCTCGCGATGCCGCCGCCGTAGGACCCGTCGATGAACGAGACCAGCTCCTGGTCGGGCAGGTGGTGCACGGGCGCGCGGCGCGGGCCGAGGTGGGGCGCGGGGATCGCCGACACCACCAGCAGCTCGGGCATCGGCCTCCCCCGCTCCCGCAGCTCCAGCGCCACCTCGTGCGCGACCAGCGCGCCCAGGCTGTGCCCGAAGAACGCGAACGGCGGCCCGAAGGCCACGTTGTCGACGATCGCGGACACCACCTCCGCCATGGAGGACAGCGGTTCCTCGGCGATGCGCGAGCCGTGGCCGGGCAGTTGCACCCCGAACACCTCGACCTCGGGCAGCGCGTCGGCCCACCGGACGAACTCGCCCGGTGAGCCGCCGCTGTGCGGGAACGCGTAGAGCCTCAGCGCCGCGTCGGGCCTGGCCAGGCGGCGCACCGTCCACTTCGGAGTCATGAGTTCCCTCCCGCGGCGCTGTCCGCGGTCATCCGGCCGCGCAGCAGCGCGGCGAGCTGGGTCGGGGTGGGCGCGGTGAAGACCTCCTTGGCCGACACCGGGACCTCGAACCTCTCGCGCAGCCACTTCGCCAGCTGGGTGGCCAGCAGCGAGTCGCCGCCCAGGTCGAAGAAGCCGTCGTGGGGGTCGATCTCGGGCAGGCCGAGCAGGTCGCGGAACGCGGCCACCACCTCGGCCCGCACCGGGTCCTCGTCGGCGGCCGCGGCCACCGCCCCGGTCGTCGCGGCGGCCTCGGTCGTCACGGCGGCCTCGGCCGTCGCCTGCCCGATCCGGACGCGCGCGGCGGGCTCGTCGGCGCGGACCGGCGCCGGCTCGACCAGGAACGCCGTGTGCTCGAACGGGTAGAGCGGCAGGGCGACGCGGCGGCGCGGCACGTCGTGCAGGCTCGGGAAGTCCACCGCGACCCCGGCCGACCACAGCCGCCCGGCGGCGGTCAGCGCGCTGAGCCGGTCGGGCGTCCCCTCGGCCGCGTGCGGCAGCGAGTTCACCGCCACGTGCCGCGCCGACCAGGCGGGGTGCCTGCGGGCCAGGGCGGTGAGCGTGGTGCCCGGACCGACCTCCAGCAGCACCGAGTCCCGGTCGGCCAGCAGCACCTCCAGCGCGTCGCCGAACCGGACCGGGCGGCGCAGGTGCGCGGTCCAGTAGTCCGGGTCGCACGCCTCGGCGTCGGTCAGCGGCAGGCCGGTGGAGTCGGACACGATCGGCGTGGTCGGCGGCGACAGCCGGATGCCCGCCACCAGCTCGCGGAACCGGTCGGTGATCGGGTCCACCAGCGACGAGTGGCCGGCGGTCGCGATGCGCAGCACCCTGGCGTCGAACTCCCGCTCGCGCAACTGCTCGGCGAACCGCTCGACCAGCTCGGCGGGCCCGGTCACGGTGCACTGGTCGGGGCCGTTGACCGCGCCGATGTCGAGCCCGGTGGGCAGCAGCTCCCGGACCCGCTCCTCGGGCAGCCGCACGGCCGCCATGCGCCCCTCGGGCAGGCCCTGGAGCAGCCGGCCGCGCTCGGCGACCAGCGCGGCGGCCTCGTCGACCGCCATCACCCCGGCCACGCACGCCGCGGCGAACGCGCCGAGGCTGTGCCCGACGACCCGGGCCGGCCGCACGCCCCAGCTCTCCCACAGCTTGGCCAGCGCGTACTCGACCGCGAAGACCGCGGGCTGGCCGAACCTGATGGTCTCCAGCGAGGCGACCGCCGCGTCCCGCCCGGCCGGGTCGGGCCGCAGGACCGAGGCCAGGTCCAGGCCGCTGTGCCGGGCGCACTCGTCGAAGGCCTCCCGGAACACGGGCTCGTGGTGGTGCAGCTGGGCGGCCATGCCGACGTGCTGCCCGCCCTGGCCCGGGAAGGTGAACACCACGGGCTTGTCCTCCGCCTTCGCGGTGGACGGCACCACGCGGTCGTGCTCGCCCGAGCGCAGCACGCGCGCCGCCTCGGCGGCGGACTCCGCGACGACGAACCGGCGGTGCGGCAACGCCCGCCTGCCCGCCTGCGAGGTCCACGCCACGTCCGCCAGGTCCTCGCCGGCCCGCTCGGCCGCGTCGAGCCGGTCCGCGGTGCGCAGGGCCAGCTCGTCCAGCGCGGCGGGCGTGCGGGCGGACAGCACCACGAGGTGGCCCGGCCGCGACGGCGCGGGCGGCGCGGCGACCGCGGGCGGCTGCTCGACCACCGCGTGGGCGTTCGTGCCGCCGATGCCCAGGGCGTTGACGCCGGCCCGGCGCGGACCGCCCGCCGGCCACGGGCGCGCCTCGGCCTGCACCGCGAACGGCGACGAGGCGAAGTCGATCTGCGGGTTGGGCGTGGTGAAGTGCAGGCTCGGCGGCAGCACGCCGTCGCGCACCGCCAGCACGGCCTTGATGAAGCTCGCCACGCCGGCCGCCGCGTCGGTGTGCCCGATGTTGGTCTTCAGCGAGCCCAGCCCGCAGAACCCGGTGCGGTCGGTGTCGGCGCGGAACGCCCTGGTCAGCGCCAGCACCTCGATCGGGTCGCCGAGCGGGGTGCCGGTGCCGTGCGCCTCGACGTAGCCCACCGAGCCCGCGTCGACCTCGGCGGAGTCCAGCGCCGCCCGGATCGCCCGGACCTGGCCCGCGACGCCCGGCGCGGTGAAGCCGATCTTGTCGCCGCCGTCGTTGGCCACGCCCGTGCCGCGCAGCACGGCGTGCACGCGGTCGCCGTCGGCCAGCGCGTCGGCCAGCGGCTTGAGCACGACCAGCGCCGCGCCGCTGCCGCCGACGGTGCCGGTGGCGCCGGCGTCGAACGCCCGGGTGTGCCCGTCCGCGGCGAGGATGCCGCCCTCGACGTAGGTCCCGGCCGGGGGCGGCACGTGCACGGTGGCGCCGCCCGCGAGGGCGATGTCGCAGTCGCCCGCCAGCAGCGCCTGCGCGGCCATGTGGATGGCCACCAGCGACGTGGAGCAGGCGCTCTGCACCGTGCACACCGGGCCGCGCAGCCCGAGCTTGTGCGCCACGCGGGTGGTGAGGAAGTCGGGCGCGGTCGCCATGCGCAGCTGCCAGGCGTCGACCATGGGCAGCTCGGCGCGGGCCGCCTGCAGCGCCGCCAGGTAGCCGGTGGTGCCACCGCCCGCGAACAGGCCGATCGCGCCGCTGTACGCGGCCGGGTCGCAGCCCGCGTCCTCCAGCGCGTGGTGCGCGACCTCCAGGAACACGCGGTGCTGCGGGTCGGTGATCAGGGCTTCGCGCGGGGTGAAGCCGAAGAACCCGGCGTCGAAGCCCTCCGCGCCCTCCAGCACGCCGTACCCGCCGGTCCGGCCCTCCTCGTCCACGGTCCTGGTGACCGAGTCGACGCCGGCGAGCACGTTGCGCCACAGCGCGTCCACGTCCGGCGCGCCGGGGAAGCGGCCCGCCATGCCGATCACGGCGATCTGGTAGCCGGCGTCCTCCAACCCGGCGTCCCCGAACCCCGTGTCAGCGAATCCGCTGTCACCGAACCCGCTGTCGTCGTGCCCGCTGTGGTCGTGCCCCGCGTCGTGGCCGGTCTCGTGTGCGGCGCTCACCGCTGTGCCCCTTCCGCTCCCGCGTTCGTGGTTCCCCGCCTCTGCGCCCGCAGCCTGCGCAGCCGGTCCCGGCCGCTGCTGCGGAACGACGCCGAGGCCAGCTCGGCGGGCTCGGCCCGCTCCTCGCCCGCCCCGCCGCCCGCGCCGCGGCGCAGCCGGTCGGCCAGGCCGCGCACGGTGTGGTGCTCGAACAGCTCCACCAGCTCCACCGCGTACCCCAGCTCACCGGTCAGCCGCCGGTGCACGTCCGCCAGCAGCAGCGAGTGGCCGCCGAGGTCGAAGAAGCTGTCGTCGCGGCCGATCGCGTCCAGGGACAGCACCTGGCGCCACACGCCCACGACGGCGGCCTCCACGTCGTCCAGCCCGCCGGCGGTCGCCGCGGTCGCCGGCGCGGCCGGCTCGGGCAGCGCCGCGCGGTCGACCTTGCCGTTGGCCGACAGCGGCAGCGCGGGCAGCGCGACCACGTGCCGGGGCAGCATGAACGCGGGCAGCCGCTCCTTGAGGTGGTCCTGGAGGTCGGCGGGCGCGTCGCCGCCCGACGCGGTCACCACGTAGGCGACCAGGTGGGCGTCGGGGGTTTCCTTGTGGCGCACCGAGACGTGCGCGGCGACGACGTCCGGGTGGGTCTCGACCACCGCGCGCAGCTCGTCCGGCTCGATCCGGTTGCCGCGGATCTTGACCTGGTCGTCGGTGCGGCCGACGAAGTCGTACTCGCCGTCCGGCCGCAGCCGCACCAGGTCGCCGGTGCGGTACCACCGCACGCCGTCCTCGTCGGTGGTGAACCGCTCGGCGGTGAGGTCCGGCCTGCGGAAGTACCCGCGGGCCACGCCCGGACCGCCGATGTGCAGCTCGCCGACCTCGCCCGCCGGCACCGGTCGCCGCTCGGCGTCGAGGACGCGCAGCTCGGCCCGCGCCACGGGCCCGCCGATCGGCGGCAGGCCGTCGCCGTGGGGGGTGACCAGGCCGCCGGTGGTGAACACCGTGGCCTCGGTGGGCCCGTAGATGTTGACCACCCGGAACGGCTGGCCCGGCGTCGGCCGGGCGGTGAGGCGCTCGCCGCCCACCATGAGGGTGCGCAGCGCCGCGTCGGCGGGCCAGGTGGCGCTCAGCAGCGGCGTGCCGATGGCCACGGTCAGGAAGAGGGTCTTGACCCGCTCCGCGACCATCCAGTCGCGCAGCAGCTCGGTGGTGAGCACGGTCGGGGTGTCCGCGACCGTGATCGTCGCGCCCGCGGTCAGCGCGGGCCAGGTGTCGAAGACGGCGGCGTCGAAGCCCGGCGACGCCACCATGGCGACCCGGTCGCCGGGCCCCAGGTCGTGCGCCTCGACCTGGGAGCCGGCGAACACGGCGAGGGCGTGGTGGTCGATCATCACGCCCTTGGGCTCACCCGTGGAGCCGGAGGTGTAGATGACGTACGCCAACCGGTCCGGCGGGTACTCGCCCGGCCCGTCGAACGGCTCGTCGGCCCCACCGGGGTCGGGCGCGGTGGGGTGGAGCACGGCGGGGTCGAGCACCTCGACCCCGTCCGCGCGCCACCGCTCCGCCTCGTCGGGCGAGGTGACCAGGGGGACGTCGGGCCCGGCGAGCCGCAGCACGGCCGCGGCGCGGCCGTGCGGGTGCGCCGGGTCCATCGGCAGGTAGGCCGCGCCCGCCAGGGCGATGCCCAGCACCGCGGCGACCTGGTCCGCGCCCCGCGGCAGGCGCACCGCGACGACGTCCTCGGGCCCCGTGCCGCGACGGCGGAGCAGGCCGGCCAACCGACCCGCCCGCGCCGCCAGCTCGCCGTAGGTGACCTCGACTCCGCCCTCCCGGACCGCGATCCGCCTCGGGTGGTCGGACGCCTGCCGCCAGAACGCGGTGACGACCGGCTGTGCTGCCATCTGCCCCCCAGTGCTCGAAATCAGGTTTGACGTGGCGCCGACGCGTCGGTCTCGGCCGCCGCCCCGGCAGTGGGCCCGTCGGCCGCGGGCGCGGCGGCGGGGTCCCCGAAGGCCTTGCGGGGCATGCCCCACAGGGTCGGTGCGATCGCCGCGATCGTCACCACGCCGGCGACGAGGAACGCGACGTTCAGGCCGCTCGCCGAGGCCGCCTGGGCGATCCCGGTCAGCACGTCCGCGGCGACCGGGGCGTCACCGGGCACGCGGCCCTCGGAGAGCTGCTCGGTGACGCGGCCGAGCTGGTCGCCCAGCGGCTGCGCGGCGAGCCGCTCCCGCAGTTCGTCGAGGAAGGTGGAGACCTGGGCGGCGCCGATGGCGGCGATGCCCACCACGGTGCCGAACTGGAGGCCGGTCTCGACCGTGCCGGACGCGGTGCCCGCCCGCTCCGGCGGCACGGCGCCCAGCGCCACCGTGTTGACCGGCGGCAGGGTCATGCCCCAGCCGATGCCGATCAGCGCGACGGCCCACCAGATGCCGCCGTAGCCGGTGTCCGCGTCGGTGAACCACAGCGCGGCCAGGCCGACGCCGCCGATGGCCAGGCCCGCGGCCACGATCTGCGCCGCGCCGAACTTGGCCATGAGCTTGCCCGCGATCGGGGCGGCGAGCACCAGCATGAGGGCGGCGGGCAGGAACCCGAGGCCCGCCTCGAACGGGCTGTACCCGAAGGCCTGCTGGAGCAGCTGCGACAGGAAGAAGAACGACGAGGACAGGCCGAAGCCGAGCACGAACGCGACGATCGTGGACGCGGTGAACGGCTTGATCGAGAACAGCGACAGCGGCATCATCGCGTTCTCGCTGCGGCGCTCCACGACGATGAACGCGACCAGCGCCAGCGCGGCGACCGCGAACGAGGCGAGGATGACCGGCGAGGTGAAGCCGATGACGACGCCCTCGATGATGCCGTAGGCCAGCGCGAGCGCGGTCAGCGAGCCCAGCAGCAGGCCGGGGAAGTCGAGCTTCCGGCCCTCGCCCGGGGCGATGCTGTCCACGGTGAACACGACCAGCACGATCGCGGCGATGCCCAGCGGCACGTTGATCTGGAACAGGATGCGCCAGTCGAAGGTGGCGACGAGCCAGCCGCCGGCCACCGGGCCGAAGGCGATGGCCGCGCCGCTGAGCGCGCTCCAGATGCCCAGGAGCTTGGCGCGCGCGGCGTCACCGCCGGCGAGCAGCGAGATCAGCGCCATGGCGGCGGGCACCAGCATGGCGGCGCCGACGCCCTGGAGCGCGCGGCCGGCGATGAGCACGCCGGCGTTGTCCGCCAGGCCGCAGACCGCGGAGCCGACGATGAACAGGGTGGTGCTGGCCAGCAGGCCGGTGCGGTGCCCGAGGCGGTCGCTGACCGCGCCGCCGGTCAGCACCAGTCCGGCGAACGCCAGGGTGTAGGCGTCGAACATCCACTGGAGGCTGGTCAGCGATGCCGACAGATCGGTGCGGATGACCGGTAAGGCGACCGCGCTGATGGTCAGGTCGAGCATCGCGATCAGGGACGTGGCGAACACCGTGAACAGGGCGATGCGCCGGCGCGTGCCCACAACCGGGGCCGCGGGGGTAGACATGACTCGGACTCCCTCATCGGGTAGCAGGGGTCGAACGGACGGGGGCGGCCCGCCCGGTCGGACCCGAGCAGGCCGCCGGGAGCAGTTCAGTCGTGCCGGGGGCCGGCTTCCTCGGCGGACCCCGGGTCGAGCATCGGGAAGAGCCGCGCCACGACCGCGACCGGCGCGGAGCCGGCCGGACGTGCCTCGGGGTCGTCCTCCCGGTGGCGGAACAGGGCGATCAGCGACCGCACCGCGTCGCCCAGCCCGGCCATCTCCTCGGGGGTGAGGTAGACGACCTGGCTGAACGCCTCGTCCTGCCGCCAGTGCGCGGGCACCCGGTCGCGCCGGTCCAGCCAGCGCTGGTAGCTCTCGTCCTCCAGCGCGCGGTTGAGCCCGCCGAGGTCGGGGTGCGCCGGGCGTTCGGCGGCCGGCCGCGGTCGGGGAGCCTTGCGGTCCCCCTGTCCCGCACCGCGCGCCAGCCGCCACGGCCTGGCCCGCCCGGTCACACCCGGGACGTCCTCGACCAGGCCCTGTTCGGCCAGCTTGCGGAGGTGGAACGAGTAGAGCCCGGTGTTGCCGCCCAGTTCGCGCGCGGCCTGCGCCGAGGTCAACTCGGCGCGCGTGCGCAACAGCTCCAGCAGTGCCTCGCGCACCGGGTGCTCGTCCCGCCTCGACTCGTCCACTTTGCAAACAGTAGGAGTTTGCAAACTCCGCGTCAACAGCCCTACCCTCGACGCCATGACCGTGCTGCCCGTGCGCCTGTTCGGCGACCCCGTGCTGACCCAGCCCGCCGCCCAGGTCACCGACTTCGACAAGGAACTGCGCCGCCTCATCCGCGACCTGCACGACACGCTGGACGACCAGCGGGGCGCCGGGCTGGCCGCGCCGCAGCTGGGGATCAGCAGGCGCGTGTTCGTCTACAACGTCGAGGGGACCAAGGGCCACCTGGTCAACCCGACGCTCAGCTTCCCCGACGAGGAGGAGCAGGACGGTCCCGAGGGCTGCCTCTCCATGCCCGGCCTGTACTTCGACACCAAGCGCCGGCTCAACGTCGTCGCCAAGGGGTACACCGCGCACGGCGACCCGCTCCAGATCGTCGGATCCGGCTACATGGCGCGCTGCCTGCAGCACGAGACCGACCACCTCGACGGCGTGCTGTTCATCGACCGGATGGATGCCGAGCGCCGCCGCGCCGCCCTCAAGGAGATCCTCGCGGCCGAGTGGGCGAACCGCCCCGCCCCGACCGTGAAGATCAGCCCGCACGACTCCGGTGCGGGGATGTGGTTGCGCCGTTAGGCGCGGCGGCACGGGCATGTCCGGTCAGCCCCGCGCGGTCGCGACGGTCCGCAGCGGGGCGACCGCGGTCTCCCCGATCCGCGCCCGCAGCTCCGGGTCGGTGACGCCGAGACCGGCGTGCGGGGCGAGCCCGAGCACCGCGATCTTGCCGACGTGGCGGTTGGTCTGCACCAGGCGGGCCGCCTCCGCGCTCTCCTCCAGCGGGAACACCTCGTTGAGCGCCGAGTGCACCCGGCCCAGCGCGACCAGCCGGTTGAACTCGGCCATCTCCTGCAGGTTCGCGCCGTGGCTGCCGATGACGCGCTTGAGCTTCATCCACAGGTAGCGGTTGTCGTACTCGTGCCGGTAGCCGGTGCTCGAACCGCAGGTCACCACGACGCCGCCGCGCCGGACGACGAACACCGAGATGCCGAACGTGGCGCGCCCGACGTGCTCGAACACCACGTGCGGGTCCTCGCCCACCGCGCCCCGGATCGCCCGGCCCAGCCGCTTGCCCGCCTCCACCGGGTCGGCCGAGCCGCCGAGCCCGATCTCCTGCCGGTTGAACACGACCTCGCAGCCCAGGGCGCGGGCCGGCTCGACCTTGGACTCGTCGCCGACGATGCCGATCGGGATGCCGCCGCCGTTGCGCACGAGCTGCGCCGCGTACGCGCCGAGACCGCCGGTAGCGCCCCAGATCAGCACGACGTCGCCCTGCTTGATCTGCGCGCCCCGGTGGCTGACCAGCATCCGGTAGGCGGTGCCGCCGCACAGCAGGTTCGACGCGGCCTCCTCCCACGTCAGGTGGCCGGGCTTGGGCAGCAGCTGGTTCGCGCGGGCCACCGCGTAGTGCGCCAGCGAGCCGAAGTTCGTCTCGAAGCCCCACGCGCGCTGGTCGGCGTCGAGCATCCCGTCGCTGTGCGTGGCCGGGTCCTGGTCGTCCACGTAGGACGCCGACACCACGACGTGGTCGCCGACCTTCCAGCGCCGCACGCCCGAGCCGACCCGCACGACCACGCCCGCCGCGTCCGAGCCGAGGACGTGGTGCGGCTGGTCGTGCCGCGCGGCCCAGCCGCCCTGCTTGCCGAAGTGGCGCAGGAACGCGAACGTGGGGATGGGCAGGAACATCGCCGACCACACGGTGTTGTAGTTCATCGCGCTGGACATGACCGCGATGAGCACCTCGTCGGGCGCCAGCTCCGGCATCGGCACCCGGCCCAGGTGCATCGACTTGCGCACGTCGCGCTCGTCCTGGGTCTGGTCACCGAACATGTCGACGTCCTCGACCCTCAGGTGCACCGCCGGGTACTCCTCGGGCACCGGGATGCGGCTCAGCTCCTCGGGTCCTGCGCCTGCCAGTGCGGCCTCGGCGAGCGGGTCCATGGTTCCTCCTCCTGGTCAAGGCCTGTCAGGGCTGGTCGTGGGAGTGGTCGTGACGACGATCCGGCCGGGCAGGTCGAACCCGTCCAGGTGGTCGCGCAGGTGGGTCCGCAACTCCGCGACC
>NZ_JBHWIE010000226.1:0-11979 GCF_042732085.1 Actinosynnema sp. NPDC059797 | reverse complement strand
TTCCCGGCCGGGTAGGTTCATGACCATGGCTGAGGTGGTACTCGCGATCGACCTGGGAACGACGGCGACCAAGGTCATCGCGGTGGACCGGCACGCGGGCGTGGTGGCGTCGGCGGAGCGCGGCTACCCGATGCGCACGACGCCCTCCGGCGAGGCGACCCACGACCCGGACGAGGTGCTGGGCGCGGCGCTGTCCGGGTTGCGCGAGGTGGCCGCGCAGGGGCACGACGTGCGCGCCCTGGCGCTGACCGGCGCCATGCACACGCTGCTCGGCTTGGGGCCCGACGGCCGGCCGGTGACGCCGTCGCTGAGCTGGGCGGACAACCGCGCCGTCGAGCAGACCTCGCGGTTGCGCGGCACCGCCGCGGGCCTGGAGCTGCACCGCGCCACCGGCACGCCCGTCCACACCATGTCGCCGCTGGTCAAGCTGGCGTGGTTCGCCGAGCAGGGCTTCGCCGCCGACCGGTGGTGCGGGCTGAAGGACTACGTGGCGGCCGAGCTGACGGGGCGGCTGGTCACCGAGCACTCGTCCGGGTCGGCCACCGGCCTGATGGACCTCCGCTCCCTGACCTGGCACCCCGGCGCGCTGGAGTACGCGCGGGTGACCGCGGACCGGCTGCCCGAGCTGCTCGCGCCCACCGACTGGCTCCCGCTCGCCCTCGACGTGCCGGGGCTGGTGCGCGGCACCCCGGTCGTGCTCGGCGGCGGCGACGGGCCGCTGGCCAACCTCGGCGTGGGCGCGGTGGTGCCGGGCGTGGCCGCGGTGTCGCTGGGCACGAGCGGCGCGCTGCGGGTGGTCCGCGACCAGCCCGGCGTGGACGCCGGGGGGCGCGTCTTCTGCTACGCCATCGCCGACGGCCTGTGGGTGCTGGGCGGCGCGGTGAGCAACGGCGGCGTGGTCGCGCAGTGGGCCTCGGAGGCGTTCGGGGCCGACGTGGTGGAGCTGCTGGAGGAGGCCGCCGCGGTGCCGGTGGGCGCGGCGGGCGTGACGGCCCTGCCGTACCTGCTGGGCGAGCGCGCGCCGTGGTGGGACCCGGACGCGTCGTCGGCCGTGGTGGGGCTGCGGCGCGAGCACGGGCGCGCCGAGGTGACCCGGGCGCTGGTGGAGGGCGTGGCGCAGCAGTTGGCGCTGGTGCTGGACGCGGTGCGGTCGGTGGCGGACGTGCACGCGGTGCGGGCGACCGGCGGCGCGTTCCGCAGCGACCTGTGGGCGACGGTGCTGGCCTCGGCGCTGGGGTTGGAGCTGGAGGTCGCCGAGGACAGCGAGGGCTCGGGCGTCGGCGCGGCGCTGCTGGCGTGGCGGGCGCTGGGCGAGCTGCCGTCCCTGACCGCGGCGGCGGACCTGATCAAGCCGACGAAGGTGGTCCCGCCGGACGAGGGCGCGATGCGGCACTACGCGGCCGCCCGCCCCGCCGTGGAGCGGCTCTACCGGGCGCTGAGGGAGCTGGTCGGCGGCTGAGCCGACGCGGTGCGGCGGTCCAGGGCGATCGTGCCGAGCGCGATCGCCACCGCGCCCGCCCCCGCCGCCGCGAACCCCCACCCCGGCGCGGAGTGGTCGATCACGAACCCGACGAGCGGCTGCCCCAGCGCCACGCCCAGCGTGAACGCCGACCCCTGCAACCCCATCGCCACCCCCCGCGCCGACGCGGGCGCGTGCGCCGTGATCGCCTCGCCGGTCGCGGTGATCGTCGGGGCGCACAGGAGGTTCGTCGGCACCAGCGCCAGCGCCAGCAGCCACGGCGAGGAGCCGAGCAGGCCGATCGGCACGGCCAGCAGCCCCATGCCGCCCATCAGCGCCCACAGCGGCGGCACGCGCGGCAGCGCGCCGTACACGAAACCGCCGACCAGGGACGCCGCGCACATCACCGCGACCACCGCGCCGGTCCACCCGGTGAGCCCCAGCTCGCGCATGGACGCCACCACCGCCACCTCGACGCCGGACAGCACGAACGTCGCCCCGCCCGCGCTGACCAGCACGCCGAGCAGCCGGCCGTCGAGCCACTGCCGGACCGGCACGCGCTCGCCGCTCTCGCCGTCGTGCCGCACCGGCGGGTCGACCACCCACAGCACCGCGCCGATCAGCACCATCGCCGTGCCGATCGTCCACATGGCGGTCCGGCTGGAGGCCTGGGTCACCAGCGCCACGCCCAGCGCCGGCCCGGCCATGAACGCGACCTCGACGGCCATCGAGTCCATCGCCAGCGCGGCGCGGCGGCCCGACTCGGGCACCAGCGCGGTCAGGATCTGCCTGCCCAGCGACATGACGGGCATGATGGTGATGCCGGTCAGGAAGCACGTGACCAGCAGCACGGGGTAGTCGAGCTGCGGCGCGACGAACCAGAAGACGCCCTCGGTGACGATCGACACGGACACCATGGCCCGCAGCCCCCGCCGGTCGACCAGCCGCCCCATCAGCGGTGAGCCCAGCGCGGCGCCGATGGTGCTGAGCGCGCCCACCAGGCCCGCCTCGCCGTAGCCGCGCTCCAGGCCGAGCAGCACGTGCATGGTGACGGTCATGCCCGCCGCGGTCGCCGGCACCCGCGCGACCAGCATCAACAGCATGAAACCGGGTACGCGCGGGGTGCGCAGGACGGCGAGGTACGGGGCGACGTTCACGTGGCCATCTTCACCCGTCCGGGCAACAACTTTAACGAGTCGTTTTCTTGACTGGTTCAAAATTACGTGATGGAGTGGTGGAGCCATGACCACAGGACCTCGTGAGCTGCTCAAGGACGCCGGGCTGCGCGTCACCGCGCCCCGGCTCGCGGTGCTCGACTGGCTCGCGGAGCACCCCCACGCCACGGCCGACCAGGTCGCCGAGGGCGTGCGGGCGAGGTTGGGCTCCGTGTCCACGCAGGCCGTCTACGACGTGCTGAACGCGTGCTCAGGGGCGGGGTTGTTGCGCCGGATCGAGCCCGCCGGACACCCGGCGCGCTACGAGACGCGGACCGGCGACAACCACCACCACCTCGTGTGCCGGTCGTGCGGGCGGACCGCGGACGTCGACTGCGTCCACGGCGCCGCGCCCTGCCTGGAGCCCTCCTCCGCGGAGGGCTTCGCCGTGGACGAGGCCGAGATCCTGTTCTGGGGCCTGTGCCCCGGGTGTCAAGGGCACTGACTGCCGCACCCCACAAAAGGAGCTGGAAAGCGTGACCCAAGCGCGTCACACCACCAACAACGCGGGCATCCCCGTCGCCAGTGACGACCACTCGCTGACCCTCGGCGCGAACGGGCCGATCCTGCTGCAGGACCACTACCTGATCGAGAAGAACGCCCAGTTCAACCGCGAGCGGGTGCCCGAGCGGGTCGTGCACGCCAAGGGTGGCGGCGCGTTCGGGCACTTCGAGACGACCGAGGACGTCAGCCGCTTCACCAAGGCCGCGCTGTTCCAGCCGGGCGTGAAGACGGAGGCGCTGCTGCGCTTCTCGACCGTGGCCGGCGAGCTGGGCTCGCCCGACACCTGGCGGGACCCGCGCGGCTTCGCGCTGAAGTTCTACACGACGCAGGGCAACTACGACCTCGTCGGCAACAACACGCCGGTGTTCTTCCTGCGCGACCCGATCAAGTTCCCCGACTTCATCCGGTCCCAGAAGCGCCGCGCCGACACCGGCCGCCGCGACCACGACATGCAGTGGGACTTCTGGACCCTCCAGCCGCAGACCGCGCACCAGGTCACCTGGCTGATGGGCGACCGGGGCATCCCGAAGACGTGGCGCCACCAGAACGGCTACGGCTCGCACACCTACCTGTGGGAGAACGCGGCCGGCGAGAAGTTCTGGGTGAAGTACCACTTCAAGACCGACCAGGGCATCGAGAACCTGACCTCGGAGGAGGCCGCGCGGATCGCCGGCGAGGACGCCGACGCGCACCGCGCCGACCTGTGGCACGCCATCGAGCGCGGCGAGTTCCCGTCCTGGACGCTGCACGTGCAGGTCATGCCGTACGCGGACGCGGCGACCTACCGGTTCAACCCGTTCGACCTGACCAAGGTGTGGCCGCACGGCGACTACCCGCTGATCAAGGTCGGCAGGCTGGTGCTCGACCGGAACCCGGCCGACTACTTCGCCGAGATCGAGCAGGCCGCGTTCGAGCCGACCAACCTGGTGCCGGGCATCGGCCCGTCGCCGGACAAGATGCTGGTCGGCCGGATGTTCTCCTACCCGGACGCCCACCGGTACCGCATCGGCGCGAACTACAACGAGCTGCCGGTGAACCGGCCGAAGTCGCCGGTGAACTCGTACTCCAAGGACGGCGCGATGCGGTTCGCCAACGCGTCCGACCCGGTGTACGCGCCCAACTCCTACGGCGGCCCGCACGCCTCCGCCGCGGTGGCCGGCGAGGTCACCACGACCTACGGCGTCGAGGACGAGGCCGTGCGCGCGGCCTACAAGCTGCACGCCGAGGACGACGACTGGGGCCAGGCCGGCACGCTGATCCGCGAGGTCATGGACGAGGCCCAGCGCGAGCGCCTGGTGAAGACCGTGGTCGCGCACGCGTCCAACGGCGTGTCCGAGCCGGTGCTGGAGCGCGTCTTCGAGTACTGGCGCAACATCGACAAGGAGACCGGCGACAAGATCGCCGCCGCCTTCGGCAGGTGATCCGCCCAGAGCCCGGCATGTAGCCCTGCCAGGTGAGGCCGCCCGGTTCCGGCACCGGGCGGCCTCTTGGCGTCCACGGCCTCTCGGCGTTCGCGGTCTCTCGGCGTTCACAGTCTCTCTGCGGCCGCGGCTAGGCGGTCTCCTGCACGTCCTGCCGCGCGTTGGCCAGCGCCAGCCCGGTGCGCAGCGACCCGACCGCCTCGGCCACGGCCTCCCGGAACACCCCGCCGACGCCGAGGATGTTCGCGAAGCCGTGGAACAGCCCGGGGTGCCGCCGCAGCACCACCGGCACGCCCTGCTCGGCCAGCTTCGCCGCGAACGCCTCGCCCTCGTCGCGCAGCGGGTCGAACCCGGCCGTCGCCAGGTAGGTCGGCGGCAGGCCGCTCAGGTCCTCCGCCAGCAGCACCGACAGCCTCGGGTCGGTGTGCGACTCGCGCGACGGCGCGTAGTGGTCCAGGAACCAGTCCATCTTCTCGTCGGTGAGGAAGAACCCGCGCCCGAACAGGTCGCGCGACCGCCGCCGCACCGAGGCGTCCACCGCCGGGTAGAACAGCAGCAGGAACACGGGCTTGACCTCGCCCGCCCCCAGCGCGGTCACCGCCGCCAGGTTCCCGCCCGCGCTGTCGCCGCCCAGCGCGATCCGCCGCGCGTCGGCGTTCAGCTCGCCGGCGTGCGCGACCGCCCACTCGAACGCGGTCCACGCGTCGTCCGCGGCGGCCGGGAACGGGTGCTCGGGCGCGAGCCGGTAGTCCACCGCCAGCACCCGCACGCCGCCCTCGACGGCCAGGAACCGGCACAGGTTGTCGTGGCTGTCGAGGTCGCCGCTGACCCACCCGCCGCCGTGGTAGAAGACCAGCAGCGGCGAGCCCGCGGGCAGGTCCGTCGGCTCGTAGAAGCGGGCGCCGACGCCGCCCGCCGACAGCGCGCGCACCGCCACGCCGTCGATGACCGGCCCGCACACGAGCTGGTTGCTGCGCGACAGCGCGAGGCGGTTGGCCGCGGGCGTCGTCGTGCGCCAGTCCTCGCCGCTGAGCTGCTGCAACCGCAGCAGGAGCTGGGCCTCGGGGTGCAGCCGCTGGCCGTCCACGGTGATCGGGCGGCCGGTGATCAGCCGCCGCAGGGGAGCGGGCAGCCCGAAGGCGAAGCGCAGGGCGCCGGCGAGGACGCCGGAGGGTACCGATTCGGCGAGCTTCGACATGAGACCCACGTTACTAGCCGGTAGGTCCGTAGGCGAGGAGTGGACCTCGACCTAGGTGGAGGTGGCAGTATCGGTGACCATGACGGTCACCGTGGTGGGCATCGGCGGTTCCCTCCGCCCCAATTCGCAGTCCGAGCGGGCCCTGCGCATCGCGCTCGGCGGCGCGGCCGAGGCGGGCGCCAAGACCATCGAGGTCTGCGGGCCGGACCTGGTGCTGCCGTTCTACGACCCGGCGGTGGCCGACCGCGCGGACAACGCCCGCCGGCTGGTCGAGGCGCTGCGCGCGGCCGACGGCGTGGTGCTGGTCTCGCCCGGCTACCACGGCACGGTGTCCGGCCTGGTCAAGAACGCCCTGGACTACGTCGAGGACCTGCGCGGCGACGACCGCCCGTACCTGGACGGCCGGGCGGTCGGCTGCGTCGCCACGGCCATGGGCTGGCAGGCGTCGGTGACCACGCTGACCGCGCTGCGGTCGATCGTGCACGCGCTGCGCGGCTGGCCGACGCCCCTGGGCTCGGCGGTGAACTCGCAGGAGGTCGACTTCGACCTCGAAGGCGGCTGCACGGTGCCCTCGGTGGCCGAGCAACTGCGCACGATCGGGCGACAGGTGACCGAGTTCGCCGTGTCGAGGGCGGGGTGAGCGGGTAGCTCTCCCCCGAGGGCGTGAGCTGCCGCACCACCCGGTGTGGATCAGGGCCGGCGCGGCGTTGCACCGGTGGCGGGGATCAACCACCAGCTCAGAGGAGAGCGTCAGATGCAGGTGCTCTACACGGCGGAGGCCGTCGCGGTCGGCGACGGGCGCAACGGCGAGGTCCGGTCGTCCGACGGCGTGCTCGACGAGCAGCTGGCCACCCCGAAGGAGCTGGGTGGCCCCGGTGGCGACAAGACCAACCCGGAGCAGCTGTTCGCGGCCGGTTACGCGGCCTGCTTCCACAGCGCGCTGAAGGTCGCCGCCCGCCAGGCGCAGGTCCGGCTCGGCGAGACGACGGTCACCGCGAAGGTGGACCTGGGTCCCGACGGCGGCGGCGGCTTCCAGCTCGGCGTGGCGCTCGTCGCGCACCTGCCGGGCGTCGAGCAGGCCGCGGCCGACGAGCTGGTCGCGGTGGCGCACCGGATCTGCCCGTACTCCAACGCCACTCGCGGCAACATCGAGGTGGCCGTCAGCGCCACCGTCTGAAGGAGGCGTCAGGCAATGAGCAAGAGCCCGATCACCAGTTCGCTGTCCGAGTCCGACAAGGCGGCGGTGGGAGCGGTCCTGCAAGCCACCCTGGTCGACCTGATCGACCTGTCCCTGGTCGCCAAGCAGGCGCACTGGAACGTGGTCGGCAAGAACTTCCGCAGCGTCCACCTCCAGCTCGACGAGCTGGTGACCACCGCGCGGACCTACACCGACGAGGTGGCCGAGCGGGCCGCCGCGCTCGGCATCTCGCCGAACGGCAAGGCCAGGACCGTGGCCGAGGGCTCGGGCGTGCCCGAGTTCCCGGAGGGTTGGCTGAAGGAGGCCGACGTCGTCGGTGCGGTCGTGACCGCGCTGGCCAAGCTGGTCGAGCGGCTGCGCGCGCGGATCGACGAGACCGACAAGTCCGACCTGGTCACCCAGGACCTGCTCATCGAGATCACCAAGAACCTGGAGCAGGCGCACTGGATGTGGCAGGCCCAGCAGGCCTGAGCACCTGTGTGACGCGACGCGGCCATCGGGGTGACCCGGTGGCCGCGTCGCGCTATTCGCTCCGGATCGTCGGTGCCCGCCCCTAGGGTGGGGAGCGTGAAGAGGGGATCACTGAGCGTAGTAGCCGCTGCGGCGGTCGCGCTCGCGACGGGGGTAGTCGCACCCTTGCCCGCCCACGCGGCGGGCAACGAGGTGCTGGAGATCAGGAGCGTGGCCCTGGGCGGCTGCGCGGGTTCCGCCGGGGGCACCTCGGAGGTGCGGGTGGCGCCGTGCACCGGCGGCCCGGAGCAGAAGTGGGAGCGCATCCCACTGGCGGGTGACACGTTCCTGCTGCGCAACCTGGGCAGCGGTGACTGCGTGTGGCGCATGAAGCGCTTCGGGTGCGAGGACGAGGACGAGTACCAGCGGCTGGCGTTCGAGCCGGACGGCGACGGCGTGGTCCGGCTGCGGGAGGTGGCCTCCGGCGGGTTCGCCGACTCGACCGGCAACCACCTGTTCGGCCTGATCTCGCGGGACCGCCTGGACACCGACCACCAGCGCTGGCGGGTGGCGGTGCTGCCGGACGTCGTGCCGCCGCCGGTGGACACGACGGGACGCGTGGTCACCGTCCGGAGCCTGGACGAGGGCACGTGCCTCACCAACGTGTCCGCGCTGCTGATCAGCCTCCGGGCCTGCTCGGGCAGCGCGGACCAGCGGTGGCGGCGGGTCGAGCTGGGCGACGGCGCGCTCGTGCTGCGGAACGAGACCTCCGGGAGCTGCGTCCAGCTGTCGGACCGCGGTTCGAACGTGAACACGTGGGAGCCGTGCGACACCGCGAACCCGCGGCACCGGTGGCGGCTGGAGACCGACCCGCTCGGCCGGCACCGCCTGGTCAACGCCCACGACGGCGGCTACCTGACGCCCCTGACCGACTCGGTCACGACCTACAAGCGCGTGCCGGCCCTGACCTGGCAGGAGTGGGAACTGACCGCCGCGTCCTGACCGCCGCGTCCTGATCGGGTGGCCCCCCGGTGGTCCGCTCCGGACCACCGGGGAGCGCACGCGCCTCAGCCCAGCACGCGTCGCACGAACGCGACCTCCGCCGCGGTCTGCCGGATGGTCTCCGCGACCACCAGCGAGCCGTGGCCGGCGTCGTACCGGTACACCTCGTAGTCGGCGCCCCGCTCGGCCAGCCGGTCCAGGTAGTTGTCGATCTGCCGGATCGGGCAGCGCGGGTCGTTCTCGCCCGCCAGCACCAGCACGGGCGCGCGCACCGCGTCCACGTAGGTCAGCGGCGAGCACTCGCGGTACCGGTCGGGCAGCTCCTCCGGCGACCCGCCGAACAGGGCCCGGTCGAACGCCCGCAGCGGCTCCATCTCGTCCTCGTAGGCGGCCAGGTAGTCGGCCACCGGCACGCCGGCGACGCCCGCCGCCCACAGCCCGGGCTGCGTGCCCAGCGCCAGCAGGGTGAGGTAGCCGCCCCACGACGCGCCGTTGACCACGCACTTCGCCGGGTCGGCGAACCCGGAGGAGACGGCCCAGTCGTGCACCGCCGCCACGTCCTCCAGCTCGGTCAGGCCCGGCCTGCCCTCGATCGCGTCGCGCCACTTCGAGCCGTAGCCGGTGGAGCCGCGGTAGTTGACGTGCACCACGGCGTACCCGGCGTCCAGCCACACCGCGCGGTAGGCGGAGAACCGGTCCTCGTCGGCCGAGTGCGGCCCGCCGTGCAGGTGGAACACGGTCGGCAGCGGGCCCTCCGGCGCGTCGGCCGGCCGCGCGACCAGGGCGTGCACCTCGCCGACGAACACGTCCTCCAGCGGCACCGACCCCGGCGCCTCGTGGCCGGGCGGGGACAGCAGCACCCGCTCGTCGCCGTCCGAGCCGAGCACCCGCACCACGCCGGGCCTGGCCGCCGAGGACCACGAGTACTCCACCGCGCCGTCCGGGCGCACGTGCGCGCCGCCGACCGTGCCCGGCGGGGTGTCCAGCGCGGTCAGCTCGCCGGTGGCCAGGTCGTAGCGGTGCAGCGTGTTGCGCGCCCGGAAGGTGTGCGCGACCAGCAGCGCCCGCGCGTCCGGGTACCAGTCGGCGCTGATCTCGCCGGGCAGGTCGATGACGACCTCGGTCTCGGTGTCCGCGGCGACGTCCCAGATCAGCAGCTCGTCCTTGCCGCGCCGCTCGTGCCCGACCAGCAGCCGGTTGTCGCCGCGCACCGGGCTGAACGCGATCGCGTCGAGGCCCTTGCCGGGGCCGTCCCACTTCTCCGCGACCCGCTCGCCGGTCGGCGTCACCACGCGCAGCGCGGCGTGCCGGTTGTCGCCGTGCTCGGAGTGCGACAGCACGACCAGCGTCTCGTCCTTGGACAGCGCGGACACGCCGCCGTCGTTCTCGTGTTGGTAGACCACCTCGGCGGGGCCGCCGCCGCGCGAGACGTACACGGTGGTGCCGTCGTCGGTCGAGGTGCCGACGGCGACCACCTCGTGGCCGATCTCCAGGCCCGCCGGGTACCCCGCGGGCACGCCCGCCACGGCGGGCTCCGCGTCGCGCCCCGCGCCGAACGGCTCGCTCACCCAGGTGCCGAACTCGTCGCCGTCGGTGTCGTCGAACCACCAGATCGCCTCGCCGTCGGGCGTGAGCGCGGCGTGGGAGGTGCCGTTCGGGCGGTCGGTGACCTTCCGGTGGGTGTCGCCGGCCCGGTCCCAGGCGTAGACCTCCCACACGCCGCTCGCGTTCGACAGGTACAGGTTGCGGTCCGGCGCGTCGTCCGCCCAGCCGGGCAGGCTGACGCGCGGCGCGGTGAAGCGGGCGCGCCAGCGCGCCTCGGCCTCGGCGTCGGGGAACAGCGGGTCGGGTACTGCGGCGGTCGGGTGCGTCGTCACGCCCCCGATCCTGCCGGCTTCGCGCCGGTGACCAGGTAGTAGTCGAGCAGGCCCCGCTCGGCTGCCCGCCGGTAGGCGCGGTCCCACCCGTCCGGGTGAGGTCCGAGTTCGAGCCAGCGGTCCAGGCCCCGCCACACGTGCTCGCCGATGCTCGTCGCGGTGACGTCCGCGAAACCGGCGGCGCGCAGGTGGGCGAGCACCTCGTCGACGGGGTGGGCCAGGTCGAGGCCGCGGGTGAACGACCGCACCAGCCGGACCAGCTCCGGCACGGCGGCCGCGGTGGTGGCGAAGAACGTGGTCAGGGCCAGCCGGCCGCCGTCGGCGAGCACGCGCGCGCCCTCCCGCGCGAAGCCCGGGACGTCCTCGAAGTGCTGGGCGGCCTCCACGGACAGCAGGCGGTCGAAGGAGGCGTCGGGGAACGGCACGTCGTGCGCGGCGCCGAGGGCGAACGCCACGCGCGGGTCGTCGTTGGCCGCCGCGGCGCGAGCCACCTGCTCCGGCTCCAGGTCCAGCCCGCGGACCAGCGAGGGGTGGTGGCGCAGCGCGCGGCGGACGCCCACCCCGTGCCCGCAGCCGACCTCCAGCAGGCGATCGCCGGGACGGGTGGCGAGGGCGTCGAGGACCACGTCGTAGAGGGCTTCCTGGCTGGCGACGCGCTGCTCGGTGGTCAGGTGGCCGTCGAGGTCCACGCCGCGCCAGTAGCCGAAGTTGATGAAGCCGCCGGCGAACACGGGCAGGTCGGCCAGGTCGCCCAAGCCGTACATCCGTCGACGCAGGGCGATGCGTTCCACTCGATCTGTCATCACCCGATGATGGCCACCGGACAACAGAAAGCAACTGAGCGTGAGGAACGATCTCAGTCCCGGTGTTCCAACTCCTCCTCGAAGATCCGATCCACGGTCAGCGAGGCCCGGCGCAACGCGCGAACCGCGAGCGCCGACACCGCGGCGAGAACCCCCGTCACGAGCCCCGCCACGGGCGAGACCAGGACCGCGACAACGGCGACCACCCCCACGATGACCTGGGACCACACCAGCAGGGCGAGTCGGCTCTTGGCGGCGGGACGGACGGCGGAGGTGACGCTCATGGGACTCTCCTCGACTGGTCGGCGCCGGCCCTCGGACCCCGGTCCCGGCGCACTGCCTCGTCGTCGCCCAGCCCCCGGCGGTTGTTACGTTCAGTGAGTTGAATCGTCAACTGTTCACTCTTAAGGAGTAACAGAACGTGACAACCCCTCACGCTCTCCTGGGCAAACAATTTGGCAACAGCGGTGAGTAGTGCGTAACGCCCACGTTCGGACGAACGAAGTTCCGTGCATACGCACCCGAACAGGGGAGGTCCAACCGATGATCGAGAACACGGTTCGACAGGGCGGCCGAGTGCCGTGCGTGGACGCCCTGGGTCGTCGCCGGACCCTGGAGGTGTCCCTCACCGAAGACGGCGACGTGTGCATCCACACCCCACCCGGCGAGTCGGCGAAGCTCGATTGGAACGAGGTGGGCGAACTGCTCCGCAAACTGGCCGAACTGCGCCCGCACGCACGCTAGCTCTGCCTTGTGGGGGTGCAACCCCCACACCCCGCCCGGCGGGCTCCGCCCCCGGACCCCGGCCGGGGTTCGCACCCCTGGACCCCCGCCGGGGCTGTCGCCCCTGGCC
>NZ_JBHWIE010000225.1:0-12059 GCF_042732085.1 Actinosynnema sp. NPDC059797 | reverse complement strand
CGTCTACGCGGCCAGGACCGCGCACCTGCGGGCCCAGGCCGCCGCGCTACGGGAGGAGCTGGCATGACCACGCCCGCCACCACTCCCACCAACGCACCCATCACCACTCCCGCCACTACTCCCGCCACCACTCCCGCCACCAGGACCGCCCAGGACTCGCCCGTGACCCTCTCCCTGGCCGGCGCGCTGAACAAGGCGCTCGCCGACGCGTTGGAGGCCGACCCGAGCGTGCTGGTGTTCGGCGAGGACGTCGGGCCGCTGGGCGGCGTGTTCCGGGTGACCGACGGGCTGGCCGCGAGGTTCGGCGAGTCGCGGGTGTTCGACACGCCGTTGGCGGAGTCCGGCATCGTCGGCACCGCCATCGGCATGGCGATGAACGGCCTGCGGCCCGTGGTGGAGATGCAGTTCGACGCGTTCGCCTACCCCGCGTTCGAGCAGATCACCAGCCACCTGGCCAAGATGCGCAACCGCACGAGGGGCCGCGTGGGGCTGCCTGTCGTGATCCGCGTGCCCTACGGCGGCGGCATCGGCGGCGTGGAGCACCACTGCGACTCCTCCGAGGCCTACTACGCGCACACGCCCGGTCTTCGGGTCGTCACGCCGGGCACCCCGGACGACGCCTACCGGCTGCTGCGCGACGCGATCGACTCGCCGGACCCGGTGATCTTCCTGGAGCCCAAGCGCCGGTACTGGGCGAAGGGCGAGCTGAGCGCCGACCGGGTCGACTTCGACCGGGCGCTGGTGCGGCGACCCGGCCGGGACGTGACGCTGATCGCCTACGGTCCGATGGTCGCCACCGCGCTGGAGACCGCCGAGGCGGCGCGGGAGGAGGGCTGGGACGTCGAGGTGGTCGACCTGCGGTCGCTGTCGCCGTTCGACGACGAGACCGTGTGCGCGTCGGTGGTGAAGACCGGTCGGGCCGTGGTGGTGCACGAGGCGTCCGGGTTCGGCGGGTACGGCGCGGAGGTCGTCGCCCGGGTCACCGAGCGGTGCTTCCACCACCTGCACGCGCCCGTGCTGCGGGTGACCGGGTTCGACATCCCCTACCCGCCGCCGAAGCTGGAGCACCACCACCTGCCGTCGGTGGACCGGATCCTGGACGCGATCGCCCGGTTGCAGTGGGACGACGAGGTCGTGGGGGGCTGTCGTGCCTGACTTCCGGCTGCCCGACCTCGGCGAGGGCCTGACCGAGGGCGAGATCGTCAACTGGCTGGTGTCCGTGGGCGACCACGTGTCGATCGACCAACCCGTCGTCGAGGTGGAGACGGCGAAGGCGCTGGTCGAGGTGCCGTGCCCGTTCGAGGGCGTGGTGAGCGCCCGGCACGGCGAGCCGGGCGAGAAGCTCGCCGTCGGCTCCGTGCTCCTCTCCGTCGGTCCTCCCGCCCCGGAGTCCTCGGAGTACTCCGGCAACGTCCTCATCGGCTACGGCACCACCCACACCCCGCGCCGCCGCCGCTCCCGCCGGCGCGCGTCGGACGCCCAGGACCACCGCGCCGAACGCCCGGGACCGCCGGGTGCCGCGCCGGCGGTCATCTCGCCGATCGTGCGGCGGCTGGCCCGGGAGCACGGCCTGGCCCTGGACCGGATCGAGGGCAGCGGCCCCGGCGGCGTGATCCGCCGCGCGGACGTGGAACGCGAACTGGCCCGCACCGGGACGACCCCCGCCCCCTCGTCCCCGGCCCACGCGTCCCCGACCTCCGCCTCCTCACCCCCGGCCTCCTCGTCCCATTCCTCCTCGCCGGCCTCCGGCCCCGGCCGCCGGATCCCGCTGCGCGGCCTGCGCGGCGCGGTCGCGGAGAAGCTGGCCACCTCGCGGCGCGAGATCCCCGAGGCGACCGTGTGGGTCGACGTCGACGCCACCGACTTCCTCGCCGCCCGCGCCGCCATGCCGTCGGTGTCGCTGCTCGCGCTGCTGGCCCGGTTCACCGTGCTGGGCCTGAAGAAGTTCCCCGAGCTGAACTCCCGGGTCGAGGGCGACGAGGTGGTGGTCCTCGACGAGGTCCACCTCGGCTTCGCCGCCCAGACCGACCGCGGCCTGGTCGTGCCCGTGGTCCGCGACGCGCACGCGGCGACCACCGCCGAGCTGGCCGCGACGATCGCCGCCCACACCGCGGCCGCCCGCGAGGGCAGGCTGTCGCCCGCCGCGCTCACCGGGGGCACCTTCACGGTCAACAACTACGGCGTGTTCGGCGTCGACGGCTCGGCCGCGATCATCAACCACCCGGAGGCGGCGATCCTCGGCCTCGGCCGCATCATCGACCGGCCGTGGGCGGTGGACGGGCAGTTGGCCGTCCGCAAGGTCGCCCAGCTGACGCTCGCCTTCGACCACCGCGTGTGCGACGGCGGCACGGCGGGCGGGTTCCTGCGGTTCGTCGCCGACTGCGTGGAATCGCCCGTCACCGCCCTGGCCGACTTGTAGGACGGGGGAGGGCCAACCCGGTGGCGCACCGGGAAACCACGCGACGCCGGGCCGCCGCCGACGTAGGTTGACCGGTGTGAGCAAGCCCGACTACCCCGTCCGGACGCGCCGCCTGGCCCTCCGCCCGTTCACCGCCGCCGACCACGCCGCCCTGCACTCGTGGCAGTCCCGCCCCGACGTCAACCGCTACCTCTACCACGAGGCCCGCACCGCCGAGGAGACCGCCGAGAGCCTGGTCAAGAAGACCTCCCTGACGTGGCCCGAGCGGGAGGGCGACGCCCTCTCGCTCGCCATCGAGAAGGACGGCGAGGTGATCGGCGAGGCGGTGCTCAAATACCTGAGCGAATACCACCGCCAGGGCGAGGTCGGCTACATCCTGCACCCCGACCACCACGGCCGCGGCTACGCCACCGAGGCCGCCCTCGCGGTGCTCCGGCTCGGCTTCGACCACCTGGGCCTGCACCGGATCGTGGCGTCGTGCGACGCGTTCAACGAACCGTCGTGGCGGGTCATGGAGCGGTTGGGGATGCGCCGGGAAGCGCATTTCCGCCACGGCGAGATATTCAAGGGCGCGTGGGGGGAGGAGTTCGTCTACGCGATCCTGGAGGACGAGTGGCACCGAATGGCGGACAGCCGACCGGGGGCGAACGGCGCATGATGTCCCGATGATCGAGAGGTTCATCGTGGACAGCGGGGCCTACGAGACCTGGCTGGCCGGTCACCAGGACCACTACGTGATCAACGCCGAGCGCAGCCTCAACCCGGACAACCTCGTCCTGCACCGGGCGACCTGCCGCACCATCAACGGCACGCCCGCGCACGGGACCACGTGGGTGGGCAGCTACGTCAAGCTCGTCGGCACCAGGGAGGAGCTGGAGTCCGAGCACCCGGCGGCCCGCCCGTGCCGGCTGTGCCTGTGACCGCGCAACGGGTCTGGTACGTCAGCTACGGGTCCAACATGCGCGCCGACCGCTTCACCCGCTACCTCGTCGGCGGCACGCCGGTCGGCGCGCTGCGCGGCTGCCCCGGCTGCCGCGACACCAGCCCACCGGCGGCCACCCGCCCGCTGACCGTCCCCGGCGGCGTCTACTTCGCCACCGAGTCGCCGGTCTGGCTGGGCGGCCGGGCGTTCTACGACCCGGACCTGCCCCGGACGGCCGCCGCCCGCGCCTACCTGATCACGTCCGAGCAGTTCGGCGACGTGGCCGCCCAGGAGATGTACCGCGAGCCCGGCGCGGACCTCGACCTGACCGGGGTGGTGGCCAACGGGCGGCACGCGGTGGGGGAGGGCCGCTACGAGACCCTGCTCCACCTCGGCGACCACGACGGGCACCCCGCGCTCACCTTCACCGCGCCGTGGCGCGCCGACGAGGTGGAGCACACCAAGCCCTCCGGGTCGTACCTGGAGGTGATCGGCGGAGGACTGGCCGAGGCGCACGGCTGGGGCGTCGACCGGGTCGCCACCTACCTCGCCGCCGCCACGCCGTTCTGGACCGAGGCGGAAGTGGCCGACCTGCTGCGGGGGCTCAAGGGCTCCCCGGGTCTCAAGGGTTCCCCGGGCTCCAAGGGCTCCCCGGGCCTCAAGGGCTGAGCCGGTCGAGGACCCCCTCCACGCCCTCCGCCGGCGACGTGCCGGTGTCGAACGCGTGGGTGACCTCGTGCCAGGGACCCAGCCGGTGCCAGACCAGCGCCCGCTCCCGCTGCTCGCCGGTCGCGCCGTAGGACTCCGCCACCGCGTCGGCGAACGGGCGGGCCGCGCCGTGCAGCGCCCAGGCCAGGTCGATGGCCGGGTCGCCGAGGTGGGTGTCACCGAAGTCGATGACGCCGGTCAGGCCGGTGTCGTCGGCCAGCACGTGCTCCGGGCCCACGTCGCCGTGCACCACGGTGTCGGCGGGCAGGTCACGGGCGGCGTCGAGCAGGGCGCGGGCCGACGCGCGCCGCTCGGCGGGGAGCAGCGGCACGACCTCCGCGGCGAACCGGTCCAGCGCGTCGTCGTGGTCGGCCCGCGCCACGCCCAGGTCCGCGGCCCCGGCGGACGGGGTCGCGTGCAGCGCCCGCAGGAACTCGCCGAGGGCCCGGCCGTGCGCGGGGTCGGCGCCGGCGGTCGGCTCACCGGGCACGAGCAGGTGCCGCACGACCAGCGGTTCGTCGGACACCAGCTCCGGCACCGGGACGGCCAGCGGCAGGCGCGGCGCGAGCCACGGCATCAGCCGGACCTCGCGTCGCAACTGCGCCTCGACGTCGGGCCGCCGGGGGCGGCGCTCCACCCACCGCCCGACCAGCACGGCCACGCTGTCCCACCCACCCGCGAACTCCACGGCGACCAGTCTGCCGGCGCGGCCGGCGCAGGCCCGGCGACCGGTCCCGGCTCGGTGGTCGGCTCTGGCCCAACGGTTCGGCCCGCCCCGCCCCGGCCCGCCGTGCCCCGGCTCGTCCTGCCCCGGCCCGCCCTGCCCCGGCTCGCCCCGGCGGCCTGGTCCCTGCCCGGCGGCCCGCCCGGCAACCGGTCGTGGCTCGGCGGTCAGTCCCGGTCCGGCACCGCGGCCAGGTTGCCGTCGTCGTCCGCCACGCACGACGCCGACCGCGCGGAGGTCGCCAGGAACTGGCCCATGCACCGACCGAACTGCCGGTAACCGCGCGCGTTGGGGTGGAACGACTCCTGCAGCGCGTGCTTGGCCCGCTCGGCGTCGCGCAGCCCCTCGAAGTCCACCGTCAGCCGGGTGAACCACTCCTGCTCGGGCCGCGAGCCGCCCACGCACGCCTCGCGCCGGTCGCCCGCCCGGGACAGGTCCAGGAACCTGGCGTCGACCTCGACGGCGACCCGGCGCAGGGCCGCCGACAGGTCGGCCACCGCGTGGTCGCGCACCCACTCCAGGTCACCGGTGCGCAGGGGGCAGCCCGCCAGGTTCTGGAGGTCGACCGGCAGCCCGGGCGCCACCGGCGCGGCGTAGGACTGGAGCACCAGGGTGTAGGAGCGGGGCGTGTAGCCCTCGTCCTGCAGCACCTGCCGGATGTCGCGCAACGACTCCTCGACCTTCGGCGCCATCCGCTCCACGCGGGCCTTCCACTCGTCGGCCATGGTGCGCGCGCAGTCGGTGCGGCGCTCGACCCACGCCCGCAGGCACGCGCCCAGCACGTCGGCGAACCGCGGGTCGTCGTTCGCGCCGACGGCCACCACCACGACCGACACCCGGTACTGACGGGCGATCTCGGCCAGCCGCCGCGCCTGCGAGCCCTCGGTGTTGCGGACCTGGTCGGTGATGCCGACCTGCTCGGCGTTCGCGCCCGAGCAGGCCAGGTTGAACACCCGGTCCACGCCGTCGACGGGGGTGTGGTGGACCGAGGCCTCGGTCGACCGGTGGCACCAGTTGCCGTTCTCGCCGTCGGTGCCCGGCTCGTAGGACCCCGCGCCCTCGCCGGACATGGTGCTGTCGCCCATGGCCACGATGGCCCTGGGCGCGTCGCGCGGCGGACCCGGGAGAGGGGGGTAGGGGGAGTCGCTGACCACCAGCAGCAGGGCCATCAGCGGGAACACCAGGGTGACGGCCACGAGTCGACGCAACATCGATCCACATCCTACCGACTCGCACCCCGCCGAGAACCGCTCACGCCGAGGGCTGCCTCACGCCGAGAACCGCTCGTGCCGGGGCCGCCTCAAGCCAGGGGGCCGCCTCATGCCGGGAATCGCCTCACGCCGGGAGTCGCCTCACGCCGGAGCGGCCACCCGCCCGTCCACGAGCGTGATCGTGCGGTCCGCGGCCCGGTGCACCTCGTCGTGGTGCGTGGCCACCAGCACGGCCGCGCCCTCGTCGGCGGCCCGGCGCAGCACCCGCACGGCAGCCGGCGCGCTGTGCCGGTCGAGGTGCGCGGTGGGCTCGTCCGCCAGCAGCGCGGCGGGGGAGCAGACCACGGCCCGCGCCAGGGCGGCGCGCTGCTGCTGCCCGAACGACACCTCGCCCGGGTAGCGGTCGGCCAGCTCGGCGATGCCCAGCTCCGCCAGCAGCCCGGTCACGCGGCCGAGGTCGCCGCCGGTCCGGCCGAGCCGGATGGGCAGGGCGACGTTCTCGGCCAGGGTCAGCTCGCCCGCCAGGCCCAGCGCCTGCGGCAGCAGGGCGCACGCCTTCCACGACGGCGGCGAGGTCAGCACCTCGCCGCACAGCTCGACCGCGCCCGCGTCGGGCCGGTCGAACCCCGCCAGCACGCTCAGCAGCGCGCTCTTGCCCGACCCGGACGGCCCGGACAGCGTCACCAGCTCACCGGCCGCCACCTCCAGGTCGACCCCGCGCAGCACCCGAACCGGGCCGCTGGCGTGCACGAACGTCCGCTCGACCCCTACCGCTCGCAACACCGTCACGCCGCCAACACCCCGTTCCTCAGCTCGAACCTGGTGTGCGCCAGCGCGATCAGCCGGGGGTCGTGCGAGGCGACCACCACCGGGACCCCGCGCGCGGCCAGGTCGGTCAACGTCTCCAGCACCAGGTCCGCCGAGGCGGAGTCCAGCTGCGAGGTCGGCTCGTCGGCCAGCACCACCGACGCCCGCCGCGCCAGCGCGCACCCGAACGCCAGCCGCTGCTGCTGCCCGCCGGACAGGGACGGGATCTTCCAGGTGGCCGTGCCGGGCAGGCCCAGCTGCGCCAGCAGCTCGTCCACCTCGACCTCGTGGCCCGCCGCCTGCGCCGCGGCCCGCAGGTTGTCGCGCACGTCCAGGTGACCGACGAGGTTGTCGGCCGGGTTCTGGAACACCAGGGCGACCTCGCGCCGCCGCAACGCCCGCCGCGCCCGGTTGGACAGCCGCGCGGTGCCCGCGCCGCGCAGCTCCACCCCGCCGGAGGTGGGCCGCTCCACCAGGCTCAGCACCCGCAGCAGCGTCGACTTGCCCGACCCGGACGGCCCGGCCAGCACGGTGATCCCGGAGGAGGGCACCTCCAGCGACACGTCCGACACGGCGGTCACCTCGCCCGCGGGCGTGCGGTAGCGCACGCCGACCCCGCTCAGCCGCAACACGTGTTCAGCCACGGATCAACTCCCCGATCCTCGCCGAGCGCACCGAGCGCACCGCGATCCACGCCGCCACCAGCACCACCAGCACGCTGCCCCCGACCGTGGCGACCAGCAGCGGCACGGGGTCGGGCACCTCGGGCACGGGGGTGAGCCGCGGCGCGGGGTCCAGCCTGGGCACGGTGAAGCCGCTGCTGACCGCGCTGGCGGACAGGCCGACCGCGACCGCGGCCACGGCCAGCGCGCCCAGCTCCAGCAGGTGGCTGCGCAGCAGCGCCGCCGGGCGCAGGCCCATCCGGGTGCTGAACGCGCCGGACACCGCGTTCTGCCGCCGCCGCACCTCCACCGCCATCAGCAGCGCGATCGAGGCCACCACGGCGAGCACCACGCCGATGGCGGTGACGAACCCGAACGTCCACCGGATGGTGAGGAACGGCAGGCCCTGCACCGCCCTGGCCTTCTCGGTGCCGTGCCGGTACGGCACGTCCGCCGTCGCCAGCGCCTCGGTCAGCTCGCCCAGCGGCCTGCTCGACCACACGTACCAGGAGCCGACGTCCTTGCGGTCCTCGATCCGGTCCACCGGCACCACCCAGCCGGACTCGCCGAGCTTCGGGAACGACGGCACGTGCGCGTCCGGTCGCAGCGGCGGCAGCCCCGGCAGGGCCATCTCGCGGTCTGGCGCGTCGCCGACCCGCAGCGGCTCGGCCAGCAGCGCCGGGTCGAAGTCGAACGGGACCGGGTACGCGCCGTCGCGGAACGTCCGCGGGTCCACGACCAGCGCGGTCCGCTCCTGGAGCTTGACGAAGCCGACGATCGTGGCCGTGCCGCGCAGGGGCTCGGGCAGCTCGGTCAGGTCCGGGCGGACCTGGACGACGCTGTTCGCGCCGGTGAACATGCCGGACTTGTCCTCCAGCGCGGTGCGCTGGGAGTCGGCGATGGCGGTGCCGACCGCGATGGTGCCGACGGCCAGCACGCCGACCAGCAGCACGCCCGTCACCGGCCCGGCCGCGGCGGCGAGCCGGCGGATCGCGAGCTGCGCGGCGGGCTTGGACCACAGCGAGGCGCGGTGCGACGCGGCCAGCGCCCAGCGCGCCAGGCGGGTCGTCAGCAGCGCCGCGGTGAGCACGACGAGCAGCGGGAACGCCAGGGCGGCCGCGTCGATGCGCGGCAGGCCGCCGACCCGTTCGGTGGTGGCCAGGCCGCTGTTCTGCACCCGGCCCCACGCCCACGCCGCGAGCCCCGCGGTGACCAGCTCCCACGGCAGCGCGACGAGCACCCGGCGCACCCGGTGGCCGCGCGCCGCGGCCTGGAACGACCGGTGCGCGCGGAAGGCGGCGGTGACCGCGGTGACGACCAGGCTCAGCGCGACGACCGCGAGCACGGCCACCGCCGCGTCCCGGCCGGTGCCGGGCGGCAGCACGACCGAGGGCGCGTAGACGGGCAGCAGCAGCCGCGCCACGCCCAGCCCGGCCGCGCCGCCGACGACCAGCGGCAGGCCCAGCTCCAGCACCGCGCGCCCGCCCAGGGCGGCCGGTCCGGCGCCGCGCACCCACAGCAGGCGCAGCTCCTGGTGCCGCCGCTGCGCCCACTGCACGGTGACCGTGGCGACGCCCGCCAGGCCGATGAGCACGCTGATCAGCACCAGGCCCAGGATCGCCGAACGCACGTTGACCGCGGTCTGCGCGGCGTTCTCCACGGGCAGCACGAGGGGCGAGACCACGCGGCCGAAGTCCTCGAGCGGTTCAACCCGCGCGGTGCCCTCGGTGAGCAGGGCCCGCGCCTCGTCGACGGTGCGCGGCCGGTCGGCCGGGAAGCGGACGGTGACGTCGGTGGGCCCGCCGACCTCCTCGGGCAGCGCGGCGAAGGACTCGAAGCTCGGCATCCACACCACGGTGGTGGCCAGCTCGTCGCGGTCGAGCACGTTGGGCACGACGAAGTGGCGCTCCGAGCACCACCACTCGGGCAGCGGGTCGCGCACGTCCTCGTAGATCGCGGTCACCGGGGGCAGCCGCCCGCCCATGCCGCGCCCGCCCACCCGGACCCCGACGGTGTCGGCGATGCTCTTGGGCACCCACAGGCCGTCCTTGGCGCCGCCTTCGAGGACCTTCAGGTGGTCGGTCGCGCCCTCCCGGTAGCCGAACTTGGCGAGGGTCAGGGCGCCGCCGAAGTCGGTCCGCCGCTCCCTGGTGTAGGTGCCGATGAGCGTCGGGTGGTCCGCGACGAGCCCGGTGATCGCGTCGACCGCGCCGGCGACCTGCCGGTGGTCGACGGCGGACTCGACCGAGGGGTGCAGCGCCTCCGCGCACAACCGGTCCTGCTGGTAGTCGACGGCCGCGCTCCCGGAGGCGGCCGAGTGCATGACGGCCGCCGCGACCACGAAGCTGAGCAGCAGCGCCGTCACGAGGCTGACCAGCAGCGTCAGCGGGCTGGACAGGGCGGCGCGGGGGGCGGATCTCCACGGTACCTGCACGTGCAGGACGGTAATCGGCGGGCGGTCCGCGCAAGGGGGATTTCCCGAAGGCCGTTCACGGCCCGGACAACCTCCGGACAACCGTCCGTGTTGTCGGCGTCACCGCTCGTGCACCGGACAACGGTTCGTTCCCGGCCGACTGGGTAAAGGGGTGGTCATGAAGCTCAACGCGGTGAAGAAGTCGCTGGCCGTGCTGGCGAGCGGCGCGGCCCTGTTCCTGACGCTGGGCGCCGGCTGCGAGAACGGCGGCGACAACGAGAACGACGACCGGCCGGGTGTCGAGAACACCCAGGACGGCGACGGCGACCAGGACGGTGACCAGGACGGGGGTGACCAGGGGGACGACCAGGACGGCGACGACGGGAACTGACGTCCCCGCGCCGCCCGCCCGGCCGCGGTCACCGACCGCGGCCGGTCTTGTCCTGCAACCGGTCGATGAGCTGGGACGCCTCGACCTTCGTCAAGCCCTCCGGCACCTCCTCGCCCGCCTCCTGCGCCAACGTGCCCAGGTAGGACTCCTGCGGGCCGGTCATCGGCTCGTCGCCCGTGGTCCAGTCACTGGGGTCCTTCTCCGGCGTGCGGTTCACGTCGAGTCTCCCTTCGTTCGAACGCGAGTTCGAGGTACCCGCTGCGCGGACGGCCCAACCGTCGCCCCCCATCAGCCGAAGGTGTTGACACCACGCGGCATGGTCTAGTCCAATTTCGGGACCTGGAGGCCGCCACCGCTGGGAGGGACGACGATGTCGCGCAGGGTCTTGTTCGCCAGGGTGGCGGCGGTGGCCGCGCTGGTGGTGGGAGCGGCGGCGGTGAGCTTCGTACCCGCCTACGCCGCCTCGGTCACCGCCACGTTCACCAAGACGTCGAGCTGGGACACCGGCTACACCGCGCAGTTCTCCGTCAAGAACGGGACGAGCGCCGCGGTGACGGGCTGGCGGGTCGAGTTCGACCTGCCGGCCGGCACGTCGGTCGGCGCCTACTGGGACGCGTTGCAGACCGGCTCGGGCGGGCGCTACGCGTTCACGAACCGCGAGTACAACGGCTCCATCGCGCCCGGCGCCACGGTGACGTTCGGGTTCAACGCCTCGGGCACCGGGGTCCCGGCCAACTGCAAGATCAACGGGGCTTCGTGCGAGGGCGCCACGACCACGACCACCACCACGACGACGACCACCACCACCACGACCACCACCACGACGACGACCACGACGGGTCCGACGACGACCACCACCACGACACCGCCGCAGGGCGGCCTGCCCAAGCGCGTCCTGGTCGGCTACCTGCACGCCAGCTTCGCCAACGGCTCCGGCTACATCCGGATGAAGGACGTCTCCGACGACTGGGACATCATCAACCTGTCCTTCGCCGAGCCCACCTCCGCCACCTCCGGCGACCTGCGCTTCGCCCAGTGCCCGGTCGCCGAGTGCCCCAACGTCGAGTCCGAGGCCGAGTTCATCGCGGGCATCCGGGAGAAGCAGGCCAAGGGCAAGAAGGTGCTGATCTCCATCGGCGGCGCGAACGGGCAGGTGCAGCTGGCCACCGCGGCGGCGCGCGACGCGTTCGTCCGGTCGGCCTCGGCCATCATCGACAAGTACGGCCTCGACGGCCTGGACGTCGACTTCGAGGGCCACTCGCTGTCGCTCAACGCGGGCGACACGGACTTCCGCGCGCCCACCACCCCGGTGATCGTCAACCTGATCCAGGCGCTGAAGACCCTCAAGGCCCGCTACGGCAGCCGGTTCGTGCTCACCATGGCCCCGGAGACGTTCTTCGTGCAGGTCGGCTACCAGCACTACGGCGGCGGCAACGGCGCGGACCCGCGGGCGGGCGCGTACCTGCCGGTGATCCACGCGCTGCGCGACGACCTGACCCTGCTGCACGTCCAGCACTACAACTCCGGGCCGATCATGGGCCTGGACAACCAGTACCACTTCATGGGCGGCCACGACTTCCACATCAGCATGGCCGACATGGTGCTGGCGGGGTTCCCGGTGCGCGGCGACGCGACGAAGGTCTTCCCCGGCCTCCGGCCGGACCAGGTGGCCATCGGCCTGCCCGCGAGCGTCAACGCGGGCAACGGGTTCACCTCCGTGGCCGAGGTGCACCGCACGCTCGACTGCCTGACCAAGGGCTCGAACTGCGGCACGTACAAGCCCAAGGCGGTCTACCCGGGCC